>JBDRNO010000074.1:0-26886 GCA_043811005.1 Bacteroidota bacterium
AAGCATGGGCTATAATTCATGAGGAGAAATTATTAGAGAATTTTGATAAATTGAGGGAAGAACCGCAAAAGTGGGAAAAAATAGACCCTTTGAAATAATATATTGTTATGCTATATTATATAAAAAAAATTATAAGTGTTGAACCTTACACAATAACCTGTAGATTTAATACAGATGAAATAAGGTACATTGATTTAGAAACTAAATTAAATGAATACGCATCCAAAGCTCCTTCACTGTTTGGTAAATTATTGGATAAGGATTATTTTAAAACAGTTAAATTAGATAGTTACGGTACAATTAGCTGGGACAATAATGTTGATTTTTGCCCGGATGTTCTTTATGAAATGAGTGAAGGGGATTGAATAATTCCTGCCTAAAAAAAGAAAACATAATATTTTTATATTCTTAATATCCCTTCGCTACAATTGCAGCAAATTTCAATATTGTTTCTTGACAGCAGTATTGAGGTGCGGAAATCCTGATATTTTTTATTATTCCATATAACATTGAATGATCCTTTATTTTTTATTTCCTCTTTAAGATTTCCCATACTGTATCCGGCATCCTTATCAAAGCAACACGGCACTACAATCCCATCCCATGTTATCACGCATGAATGCCACAGCTTCCAGCAGTAATTCGGCAATTTGTTTTTGATTATATGCAATGATTTTGATCGAGGGGGCAGCCCTGCGCCTTGGGTCTCCCTCCACTTCGGGGAAGGTCGGAGTGGGGTGTAACGACTATATTTTTCAATGCCCGGTATCAACGGATTTCCATGTACATAATCATAAACCTGTGCTGTTTTTAAACGAACTTCATCAACACCTACCTTCTTTCCTAATTCTATTATATCATCAACCTGGAGCTCGTTTGGTTTAATTACTAAAAACTGGAAAATAATATGCGGGGTTCGTGAATGAAGATTTTTTTTCCACTTTATAATATTTTTTGTTCCATCAATAACCTTATTTAGATCACCACCTACTCTATATGAAGAATATGTCTCTTGCGTAGTTCCGTCAATGGAAATTATAATCCGGTCAAGTCCGGATTCAACGGTTTTTTTTGCATTCTCGTCATCTAAAAAATGAGCATTGGTTGAGGTAGAAGTATAGATACCCTTACCAGCAGCGTATTTTACCATATTCAGGAATTCAGGGTGCAGGTAGGGTTCGCCCTGGAAGGAGAGATTCAAATACAACAGGTTTTCGCTTAGCTCATCCAGTATTTTCCTGAACAGGTCTTCTTCTAATGACCCGGTTGGTCTGGTAAATGATCGCAAACCGCTAAGGCATTCGGGGCATCTCAGGTTGCAATGGGTTGTGGGTTCAATGGCTATGCTGAGGGGCATACCCCAGTGGTATGGCTTCTTTGTTAATTTTGAAAAGTAATAGCTGCAAACAACTTTGAGTGCATTGATAAACCTTCTAAAAGTGAGTTTTGAGAGGAAGTTGATCCAATCTGTCATATTTATACGCATGATTAGAATTCTCTGCTAAACTATGAAAAAGCGTAGTTGCAAACTACACATAGCTTTTATCTGTAATTTTGGAATTCTACAGAGAGCTAAGTATGAGCGTGATTACAAACTGCTCTTAATTGGATTATTTGCAAAAAATGAATTAACCAATCTGTGAAATCCCAATAATCAGTGTAATCTGTGTTCAGTAATTCCTGTAAAACGCCTTGATCTTGTCGGTAAGTTGTTGATAGATTGGTTTGGTAAATTCTAAAAACAGGTCCTGGGGCGGGGGAGGGGGCATTTCTTTTCCTTTTGCAGCTTTTTTTTGCATGGCATCCAAAGCCCTTTCATCACCGTTGAAATAGCCCCATTCACAAAACCATACGAACTCACCCGGGAATTTTTCCTGGGTGAGTGTTCTGTTAGCGTTAGGGTCATAGATTTGAAAATCCAGCAATCCTTTTGAGATTAGGGTTTTTTTGAAAAGGTGCATCTGGGCTTTTACTGTTTGATATGCAGTTTGCTTTGTCCCGTCAGCCAGGGTCACAGTAAACGGAACACTGTCTTTACTTGCCTGTATTACATTTTCTTTCAGGATTGTCTGCCCTACAATAAAATCATCAAACTTGATCTTGATGATGTGGTCTGGTTGTTCTAATCCCACTGCTGTAACTTCTTTAGGAGTATAAAAGCGAACGAATTCACTTGCGGGCATGCTGCCCAGGAACTCATTGATCTTATTGTCAAAGAACTCATTACTGAGTTCCAGCGTTCTGGAATGCATTGGAATTGGTTCAGCCACTACTTTAAGTGTGGCAAGAAACTTTGCCTTTTTTATCTGTTCGTCAACATCCTTGTAATTGGCATACAATCCTTTTACACGCAATAGCTCATAATAGGCTTTTTTTGCACTTTCCCTGTCATTTTTTTCTAAAAGGGTTTGTGCATGTGCATACAAATACTCTGCTGCTTTCTTCTTGGCATTGATTATTTCTTCATCATAATTAACAAAACTAAAATTAACTATTCTTCCGGTACTTGGTATTTCAAGAGGAACAACAGATTTAACCAATGCTTGCCTGTTTTTCATGCTTGAGTATTTGTCGAATATCTCATCCCATATATCTGCCGTGCCTTCAAGTTTTAAAAAATTTATCCTGTCATTATCCCTTTCATTGGCTTTATTGAATGCCTTTTCAAGAATAATTATCTCCCCTTCTTTGGTTGGGTTTTTTCTCAGCTTTTTAACAGATTTTTTTACTGCCAAATCATACTGTCCTCTTTGGAAATGTTTTTTTGAGCTAACACATGCCGTGAGAAAAAAAGCTGCCAGGATAATTGGGATCAATGCTTTAAACTGTAAAATTTTCATAATTGGTCGGTATTGTTATTGGTTAATAGTTATAACATTGAAATTTCGATTACGTTTAAAATAACATGTCCAAAATTACATCATTATTTGTGAATATTAGTGTTTTTTTATTTGGGATTTTTTATTTTGGATTTTGAAGTTTAAATCCGTCAGCTCACGGATTAATCATACAGAAATTAAAACAAATCCATTATTATTAATGCGATTGCCCTGTATACTTAATGTATTAGTAGTCAATGCATTTAAAATTTGTATTTTCGCAAATTAGATTTCTACAGGTTTAACTTGTATTTTTGTTTTACTCATAAAATAATTTATATTTCATCAATCTCTAATCACAAATGTGGACATTAGCAGCAAGGATAATTTTAAGGAACAGATTGACCATTCTGATTATGCTGGGTGCAGTAACTGCATTTATGGGTTATCAAGCCACATTTGTACGATTAACCTACCAGTTTGCAAAGTTACTTCCCCCAACAGATAAAACGAGAATAGACTATGAGGAGTTCAAGAGATCTTTTGGCGAAGATGGAAACGTGCTTGTACTCGGGATACAGGAAGAAAACTTGTATCAATTGGAGAAATTCAATGCCTGGTATGATTTGGGAAACACGATCAAAGCAATTGAAGGTGTTGATACAGTTGTATCTGTTGCCAGCATATACAATGTAAAAAAGAACGAGAAGGACAAGAAGTTCAGCCTGAAGCCGGTTGTTCGATCTAAACCACGATCACAGGAAGAAGTAGACAGTTTAAAGGAAATCATCACTTCATTGCCTTTCTATGATGGATTATTATATAATAAGTCAACCGGTGCCTCACTGATGGCTATTACCTTAGATAAGAATACGATCTCCACAAAAAAACTTGTTAGCATAAATAAAGAGATTAAAGGCATCGTTAATGATTTCAGCGAAATAAATGGGATAAAGGTTCATTCCTCAGGTTTGCCTTACATAAGGATTGCTATAAGAGAACTAATAGCTTCAGAGTTATTGATGTTTATCTTTTTAGCCGCCTTGATTACTTCCATCATCTTGTTTCTTTTTTTCTGGTCTTTTAAAGTGGTAATATTTTCAATGCTTGTTGTTGCGATTGGCGTTGTGTGGTCATTGGGGTTCATTGCATTGTTTGACTTCGAAATTACGATTCTTACCGGTATGATCCCTTCATTACTCATCGTTATAGGCATTACCAACTGTATATATCTTTTAAACAAGTATCATAATGAATATAAGACTCATGGCAACAAAATTAAGGCATTGGCACGGGTGATACAAAAGGTAGGTAGCGCTACATTAATGACCAATGCAACAACTGCTGCTGGGTTTGCTACATTTATCATAACCGGGGCGGATTTTCTGAAAGAATTTGGCACTATTGCTTCTATCAATATTATGTTGGTTTTCGTATTATCAATTTTATTAATTCCTATTATTTTCAGCTATTTGCCTCCACCGGAAGCCAGGTATACAAAACATCTGGATAATAGGTTGATCCGTAGCTTTATTGACCGGTTGGTACATATTGTAAACAGCAATCGCAAGGTAGTGTATCTGGTTACTGTTTTACTCCTGGTAAGCGGGATTGGTGGAATGATAAATATGAAAACTACGGGAAATATTGTTGATGATCTGCCAAAGAATGACCCTGTTATTGTTGATTTGAAGTTCTTTGAGAAAAATTTTGGAGGTGTAATGCCATTTGAAATTGTAATTGACACCAAAAAGAAAAGGGGGGTTATGAACATTTCCAATCTTAACAAAATTGATAAACTGCAGGATCTCCTCGCTGAGTATTCGGAATTTTCCGAGCCGGTTTCTTTAGTTGAAGCAGTGAAATTTTCAAAACAGGCATTTTATAACGGTAACAATAACAAATACTCCCTTCCCAGCAGTCAGGAAAAGAACTTTATACTCCCTTATGTTTCTACAGAAATGCAGGAAAAGAATTTTCTTCGTTCATTTATTGACAGCACAAAGCAGAAAACAAGGGTAAGTGTTCAGATGGCTGATATCGGAACAATAGAAATGCAAAAGATAAAGGATGAACTGCAGCCGAAGATTGATTCTCTCTTTAATCCTGAAAAATATAATGTTATTCTTACGGGAACCAGTGTCGTGTTTTTAAAGGGAACAACTTACCTTGTAAAAAACCTGTTTATTAGTTTGACCCTGGCAATAATACTCATTTCTGTTTTTATGTCAATTATGTTCTATTCATTTAGGATGGTTCTTGTGTCTTTAATTCCCAATCTAATTCCACTTATTTTAACAGCAGCGATAATGGGATACTTTGGAATATCAATAAAACCCTCAACTATTTTGGTTTTCAGCATTGCCTTTGGTATTTCCGTTGACAACACCATTCATTTTTTAGCAAAATACCGGCAGGAATTAAAATTGATGAATGGAAACATTAAGGATTCTGTCAATGCCGCTCTCAGTGAAGTAGGCGTTAGCATGATCTACACATCGGGAGTTTTACTTTTCGGTTTCGGAATTTTTATCGCTTCAAAGTTTGGCGGTACGGAAGCGCTGGGGCTTCTGGTTTCAATCACCCTGCTGATAGCTGTGTTGGCAAACCTGCTGCTCCTGCCTTCAATGTTGATGACATTAGAGAAATCAATAACAACCAAAGCATTTAAAGAGCCATTGATAGAAATTTTTGATGAGGAGGAAGATATTGATCTAAATAAATTGGAAGTGAATAAGAACACAGATTATTAAAGATTACACAAATAAAAAATCACCTCATTTGTAGCTAAATATAATTACAGCATGAACACCCGAACACATTAACATATAAACACATAAACACTTAAACACCAAAATCTTTGTAAAATGAAAGGAATAATATTAGCCGGTGGTTCAGGTACAAGATTGTATCCTCTTACTTTATCAATAAGCAAGCAATTGATGCCCGTTTATGATAAACCCATGATATATTATCCTCTCTCATTGCTGATGATGGCTGGGATTTCCGAAATCCTCATCATATCAACTCTTACTGATCTGCCCCATTTTCAAAGATTATTAGGTGACGGGAAAAATCTCGGCTGCTCTTTTGATTATGCCGTTCAGGAAGTTCCCAATGGACTGGCTCAGGCATTTGTTATAGGCGAGAAATTTATTGGAAATGATAAGGTGGCTTTGATACTGGGAGATAATATTTTTTATGGAACCGGTTTACAAAAGTTACTTCAGAATAGCTCCGACCCTATGGGAGGAATAGTGTTTGCTTATCATGTTGTTGATCCACAGAAATATGGAGTGGTTGAGTTTGATGAAAATAAGAATGTTTTATCAATAGAAGAAAAACCAAAAAAGCCAAGATCAAATTATGCAGTTCCGGGTTTATACTTTTATGATAATTCTGTGGTTGAAGTTGCAAAAAATCTAAAACCCAGCGCCAGGGGGGAATATGAGATCACCGATGTCAATAAATATTATCTATTTAACGGAAAGTTAAAGGTTGAGGTTTTAGGCAGGGGCTCCGCATGGCTTGATACAGGTTCTTTTGCTACTTTGATGCAGGCGGGACAATACGTACAGGTTATTGAAGAGAGACAAGGATTGAAGATCGGATGTATAGAAGAAGTCGCCTACCAAATGGGTTTTATTGATGATAAACAATTGGAAAAACTTGCCAAACCCTTGATGAATAGTGGATATGGAAAGTATCTTATGAACTTGCTTGGCAGAACATAATTTACTTGCGAATATTGAGAAGTTACTAATTGCGGATTTAAATAATTGAAAATAAGTCCGCAATCAAAAATCCGCAATCCGAAATTATTTAAAATTTTTCCCTACCAAATGCATAAAATAAAATTTCTTCAGGATAAGATCAACAAGGAAGTAAATTCACTGTGTGAGGAATTACATCTTGAACCTGAAGATTTGTATGATCCCATCTCCTATACTCTTTCATTAGGTGGTAAGCGAATGCGGCCTGTTTTGTTATTGATGGGATGTGAATTATTTGGAGGAGATATAGAGAGAGCCGTTCTACCTGCCTTAGCCATAGAACTTTTCCATAATTTCACCTTAGTGCATGATGATATAATGGACAATGCTCCCTTGAGAAGAAATCACCCTTCCGTATATAGCAAATGGAACAGTAATACTGCAATTCTCTCAGGCGATGCAATGTTGGTTAAAGCATATCAGCATATAAGCAAATGTGACAGAACAATACTCCCTAAGGTGCTTGATGTTTTTAATGATGCAGCAATAAAGGTATGCGAAGGACAACAGTTAGATATGAACTATGAAGAACAGGATAATATAACCGTGTCTGACTACCTGGGCATGATTGAGCTAAAAACAGCAGTCCTGCTGGCATCAAGTTTGCAGATAGGAGCATCTATTGGAGGTGCTTCAGACGAAGAAGCACAGCATCTTTACAACTTTGGAAAAAACATAGGCATGGCTTTCCAGCTGCAGGATGATATTCTGGATGTTTATGGCGACCAGCAGAAGTTCGGAAAGCAGGTTGGAGGAGATATAGTATCAAATAAAAAAACATTTTTACTGCTTCAAGCCATTGAACTGGCAAAGGGAGAAATGTTGAATGAATTAAGAACCATATTGGGCACAAAAAATTTTGATCCCTGGGAAAAAGTTAAAGCAGTAAAGCGTATTTATGATCAGCTAAATATAAAAGAAAGAACAAAGGAGAAAATGCAGTATTATCACTGGTTGGGGCTTAAACATTTATCCGAAGTAAAAGTAGCTGAAGAAAAAAAGACAGTGTTGATATCTTTTACTGAAAGCTTGATAGTGAGGGAGATATAAGGTGTGGAGTTTATGTTGGGTTAAGTATTGTGTTTATGCTTTTTCTTCAATGATAACTTAATTATCAAACTATTTTAAGATAATTTATAACAATGTGCTAAATACCCTTGAAAACAAGGTTTCAGCATATATTCGCATCTGATTTCAATAATAATTATTCCGGTATCGGATACCGTCTAAATTCTGCATTCCGGTCAAATAAGTAGCGGTAGGTGATATAATGTTTGGCTGAAAAAGCCCCGACCGTTTTCCATAAGTTGCGCATAGGAGGGTTGAAATCACCCACCCATGAAAATTCCAGTTCCTTGTAGTGCGGCAATCCTTTCAATGCTTCATTAATATGCCAAATAAATGCAGATTCAATGCCCTTCCCCTGGAATTTGGGTATAACCCCCATGAGTACACCACGTGCCCGGGTCATGGGTTTGTTCCATTTTAGATAAACAAACCTTAATTTATTCCAGAGGTTAAGCTTGCCGTTAAAATGTTTGAATATTTGATTTACATCGGGATACATAAAATAGATGGCAATAGGTTTTCCCTTATTATAAGCAAACCAAACAAATTTATTTTCAATAATTGGTTTTGCCTTGCTGATAAATGATCTTACATATTCGGGTGATATCGGTTCAAAATTTTCTTTTAAAGTAGCCCAGGCGATATTATACACTTCAGCAAAATCATGAACAAACTTATCCAAATCTTTAAACGTGAAGTGCCTGAAACTGTAATCGGGTTTTTTTGCCACCCATTCAGCAATTTTCCAAAAACGTTCAGGGACTTCTTTGGTTAGATCCATGTGGAACCCTTCCTGCTTGTAATAGGTTTTGAAGCCATAGGATTCAAATAAGTTTTTGTAATAGGGTGGATTATAAGCAACTTTATATGCAGGTTGTGTAAATCCATCAACCAGTAATCCCCAAAATTTGTCTGTTTCCCCAAAATTGACAGGACCGTCCATGGCTTGCATTCCCTTATCCATCAGCCACTTTTTTGCAGCATCAAAGAGCAGGTGTGCCGCTTTTTCATCATCAACACATTCAAAAAAGCCGCATCCACCAGTGGGTTGATCAGAGGCATTAACCGTTTTGTGATCAATAAATGCAGCCATCCTGCCTGTTACTGCTCCATTATCATCTATTAATATCCAACGGGTTGCCTCGCCATGTTTGAAATATACGTTTTCATCAGGATCAAAAACGGTATTGATATCGTTATCCAAAGGACAAATCCAATTTTTATCATCTTTATAGATAATGCGGGCAATATCCAGAAAGTCTTTTCGGGTTTGCTTATCTTTAACTTCAATTATTTGCATTGCTTTTATAATTTGCAGTTAACTATTCATCAAGGAGTTTGCGTAATTCTTCCTCACTTGGTAGTTCCACTAAATATTTTGAAAAGAATAATTTGTTGATTAAATTTCATCTGTATGTTGTTGTTTTATTAATTTAATCTTTTATTGTTTTCAAACAACAATCAATCAACTGATAAATTCGACTTATCATGTCCGTAAATCTGAGTCAAAACATTTTCATACTTATCATAGATAACTCTTCGTTTTAATTTCAGCGTTGGGGACAGTTCCCCTGAATCGGGATTCCAATCATCACTAACCAATTTGAATCGCTTGATCTGTTCGTCTTTGCCGAGTGACTTGTTGAAATCGTTCACCACCTTTTGAAAGTGAGCGGTAACTTCAGGATGTTGAATGAGTTCTTCCCTTTTGCCAGGTTGAATTTTGTTGGAAGCGCACCATTCACGTAATGCCTCAAAGTTAGGGGAGATCAAGGCGCTTGCGAATTTTTCGCTTTCTCCTACAACCATCAATTGTTCAATATATTCAGATTCTTTGAAAAGATTCTCAATAACTTGTGGTGCAACATATTTTCCATTTGACAGTTTGAAAATTTCTTTCTTGCGGTCTGTTATTTTCAGGAATTTACCATCTTCCAGTATACCTATGTCACCGGTATGGAACCAACCATCCTTATCTATCGCATTTTTTGTTGCTTCTTCGTCTTTATAATAACCTAACATCACGTTCGCCCCTTTGCAGAGTATCTCGCCATCATCAGCGATTTTTATTTCTACATCATTGATAACTGCTCCAACAGTTCCGAGTCTTATATCGGGAGGAGCGCTTCTGTTAATTGTAATGATAGGTGAAGTTTCTGTTAACCCATACATATTAAGCAATTTTATCCCCGCAGCCCAAAAGACCCTTTCCAGTCTGGGTTGAAGAGCTGCACCGCCAATACCGATGGATGTAATATTGCCTCCCAGGGCTTCTCTCCATTTACTGAAAATAAGTTTATCGGCAATTCGAAGTTGAAACTTATACCACAAGCCATTTCCTCCATTTAATTTATATTTCAAGCCCAGGTTGACCGCCCAGAAAAACATGATCTTCTTTAACCCTGTCAGTTTCTTTCCTGTGGCAATGATCTTATCATATACCTTTTCCAGTATCCTGGGTACAGATCCAAAGCCATGGGGTTTTATTTCTTTCATGTTGGCAGCAATGGTTCCAAGGTTTTCAGCATAGTAAATGCTGCAACCACTGTACTGGGTTTGATAATTACCCATACGTTCGCCTACATGACAGATGGGTAATATGCTCAGGTATTTTTGATCGGGTTGTAAATTGAACACCTTTGCTGCTGCAATGGCGTTGCTTACCAGGTTTTTGTGGGATAACTTTACTCCTTTGGAATCCCCTGTTGTACCCGATGTGTAGATCAATGTGGCAAAATCATCAGGAGTGATCTCATTCTTTATTTTTTCAACTTCTTCTTTATAATGAACTGCATTTTTTTCCCCTAACTCAATTATTTCAGACCAGTTTTTAGCGCCTTCGACATGGTCAAATGTATAAATGTCTTCAAGCCCTTCAATTTTATCAATAAGTGGGTCAATTTTAGTATACAGGTTTTTGTCAGACACTATGACGATCCTTGCTTCCGAATGGTGCAGGATATATTCAAAACCTCTTGTGTCGAGTGTTGTAAACAGTGGGACATGCACAATACCTACCTGTGCCATTCCCAGATCAACAAAGTTCCACTCGGGGCGGTTATTAGTGATGGTGGCGATCTTTTCTCCTTTTTTGAATCCGAGGGCTAATAACCCATAGCTGAAGTTGTTAGCATTTTTAATATATTGTAGAGTGCTGTATCTGATCCATTCCCCATTATGCTTTCCAGCCAAAACGTCTTCTTTGATAAAATTTTCCTGGTACCTTTTTAAAAGGTCAAATGTTCTGGTTACGGTCATTATTTTTAGTTTTGAAGTTCGATGTTTTTTTATATATTTTAACTTTACAAATATCAAACAATTCCTCCAAAAACCCAATAATTATATTCAACTCAAAAGCGTAAATTTTTTATTTCTACCTCGTCCTCATTATATGCCAGTGCACCGATATAACCTTTTACAGGAGAAAATCCTGTGAAAAACCAATCTTCTGCTTCAAATATCCCTTTTACACCAAGCAGCTTCATTTTTCCACCTTCCATGGAAAATTCCAGGTTGTCAGGAGTAAGGCGCATTCCTTCACCCGTTGCTTTTAAATATGCTTCTTTAAAAGTCCAAAATTGGAAAAATCTTTTCAGCTTATTTCCAGGGGTTTTTAGGGTATATATTATTTCCTTTGGTGTGAGGTTTTTCCGGATAAGTTCGTCTATGTCAGGAAGTTCGCGGATCTGTTCAATGTCTATACCAACTTCCCCATCACGTGAAAAGGCAAAGACACAAATATTACCTGAGCCAGACATATTGAAATACATTGACGGGTTGTCAAAAGAAAAGGGCTTTCCTTTTTTATGTCTTCCGATCCGTATTGTCTGTGGTGATTTATTTAAGTAGGAAGACAATAGTTGCCTAAGAACTCCCTGGCTTATCCTGTAACGATTTTGTTCTCTTTCAAATTTAAAAAAACGTGCTTTTTTTTCCTCTTCCCTGGAAAGAAATGATGAATAACGTTTGATTGTGGAATCAGAAAGATTTAAAGAAACACTCCAGAGATGTATTTCGTCATTTAAAAGCGGGGGGAATTTCTTTTTGGGAAAAACGTTCTTCATTAAAGACAGACTCAAATTAAGCTTCAACAACCTCGCTCAATTCCTGGGTTAATAATTCAAGAAGTTCTTCTTTGTTGTCTCTGCAAAAGAGGTGGTTGCCATTTATTGTTTTGAATCTAAAATCATTGGAAGTATGTTTTTCCCATTCCTTTATCTGTTCTTCAGAGAAAACAGTATCGTTTTTGCCGGCAATAGCAGTAAGCGGGCAGCTCAACGGTTCATCTTCATAATATTTATACCGTTTACCTAATAGGATATCAGCGCGTAAAGAGGGAAGCATTTCATCAAATACCTCTTTGTTATTAAGCACTGATTCAGGGATCTCTAATGATTTCAAGTGATTTTTGATGTTGGGTATATTCTTTTCCTTATATACCTCATTGTCTTTAATGGCATTGAGGAATTTAAAGGGACTGGACATGTGGGGAGCTCTCCAAGCTCCTACTATAAAATTGGCAAGATTAATTCCTTTTTCTTTCCTCAGATATCTTGCTAACTCCAGCCCAATACCTGCTCCTGCACTGTGGCAATAAAAAGCGATGGGGCAGGTTAACAACGGCTCGATCACATCTGTAATTGCTTTTACCAGTTCAAAGACGTCATCGAAGGGTTTCTCGTTGGAACGTTCTTCCCTGCCGGGATATTGAATAGCGCAAACTTCAATATCATCAGGCAGATATTCATGCCAGGAATTAAAAACAGATGCTCCACCGGCAAAATATGGCAGACAGAATAAACGCAGTCTGGGCTTTTCGGTTTTTTTTGACCTGATAACCCATTTATCCATTTCATTTTTCCTGTCCAGTTCTACACTTTCAGGGAGTGTCAATCCATCAAGTTCCTCTAAAATCTGACGGGTCATTTCTTCCATTGTAGGGCCTTTCATAATACGCATCATAGAATAGTCCACAGAAGCATTGCTTTGTATCCAGTTACGGATCTGGTTAGCCATCAATGAATCCAAACCATACTTGGTAACCGGTTCGGTTGTGTCCACCTTATCAGCAGTAGTGCCAAGAACCCTGGCAAATGTATCCCTCAATTGAAAGATCAAAACATCAAATTGTTCTTCAGGGCTTGATTCAAGCAAAGTTGCTTTAAGGGCGCCACTACCCGTGCCAACCGCAGAAGAAGTAGTTAATTCCTTTTCTTTGATCAGGTGACCAAACCGGTTTGTTTCGCAAGAATGAGGGTAGAAGTCCCCAATCATCTCCCAATCGGAATCAGTCGCTACTCTTTGGACAGGGTTGTTTAAGAGCATTTGTTCCAGTATATCGGTTGATTGTTCTAGTGTAAATGTTTTCCACCCTTGCTTATAGAGGAGTCCGCCTACGTTTCCACTTCTGGCAACGAATCCTACATCACCCAACACACCCCAATTGATAGTCATAGCGGGCAATCCCTGCGATCTCCTGAAATGTGCGAAATTATCAAGGAATGAGCTTGCTCCGACATAGCTCACCTGCCCCGGGTTTCCATAAATGGCTGAAATAGATGAATATAGGACGAAATGGTCCAGGTCTATGTCCTTTGTTGCTTCATGAATCAGCCAACAGCCAATTGCTTTTGGCATAAAAACCTTCATGTAACGTTCATGGGTTATTTCGGGGATACTTCCATCATCCAGCACCATTGCCGCATGTTGAATGCCTTTAAGAGGTGGCATGTTCTTTTTTATGTCATTTATTATCCTGTTAACATCTTCTTTTTTCGACACATCGCCATTGGCAAGCATCACATTCACCCCTTTTGCTCTCATTTTTTCAATTATCTCCTTTTCTTCATCTGTTTTAGGACCACTTCTGCTCCCCAGCACAAGGTGCCGGGCTCCTTTGGTCGTCATCCAATTGGCAACTGCCAAGCCAAAACCGGAAGCACCACCGGTAATAAAATATGTGGCATCTTCTTTAAAGCGGATCTCTTTAGGTGGCGCTACTTGAACATCCCCATTCATAGATATAATGATCTTGCCAATATGCCTGGCACCAGCCATGAATTGAAAAGCATCAGTGATCCTTGATATAGGAAATAGCTTGATAGGATGAACAGGGATGTTGTTTTCTACAAAGAAATCAATAGCTTTCTGGAATAACTCTCCGCCAAACTTTTCTTTTTGTTTGAATAGCCGGTCAATATCCACTCCAAAATATGAAAGGTTGTTCCCGAATGTCCGGAGCCCTAATTTGCTGTTTCTGTAAATATCTGTTTTACCGATCTCAACGAACCGTCCGTAAGGAGCCAGGCATCTGATGCTTTTAAATATTGCTTCACCTGAAAGCGAGTTAAGCACGATGTCAACCCCTTTGCCCTGGGTAAACTCCATGATCTGATCTGCAAATGCCAGGGTACGCGAGTTAAAGATATGATCTGGTTTAACCCCAATGCTCTCGATATAAGCTCTTTTTTCAGGACTGCCAACAGTGGCAAATATTTCAGTTCCAACAGCATTGGCAATATGAATAGCAGCAATACCTACACCACCGGCAGCAGCATGGATAAGCACCTTTTCTCCTTTCTGCATCCTGCAATGATATATCAGTGAAAAGTATGCCGTAACATAAGTGACCGGCAAACAGGCAGCTTCTTCAAAGCTGATGTTTTTGGGCTTTTGTACCACATGACATGCTTTGGGAATAGCAAAACCACTTAGACAGGATGGTGCTGTAGCTATCACTTCATCACCTACTTTCACATCCTTTACATCTTTTCCAACAGTAGAAACAATACCGGCACATTCAAGTCCAAGCGTCTTTCCAAATAAACCTCCTTTAACCGCTTCATCAGAAAGCAGTCCCATAGAAATCATAATATCGCGGAAGTTAAGAGCAGCGGCTTTAATCTTTACTTCCACTTCATCATCACCGGGTGTTTGGCGAGGGGTTTCACTAATTACCAGGTTATCGAGTACTCCATAATCTGTTATGTTTGTAGTGTATGATGAACCCTCTGCAGGAATCGTTTTCAGGGCACGCTGTGCAATGTTTTCAATAGATATTCTGTCAAGCTTGTTGATGTAACGTTTCCTCCCCCTGAAAGCAATTTCATCTTCCTTGTCTCCTGCAAGAATTTCATCTATGAAAGCATCAATCTCATCATCCTTTACAGGATGACTGAAATCAACCATAGTAGAGTTGAATATAGGGAACTCATTAATCACAACCCTGCTGACACCTCTTAATCCGGCTTGAGACATTCGATTTGTTTCAGGATCGCCCCCAACTGATTGTGCACCACTGGAAATCATCCATATATCCGGATTCTCATCGTAATTAGCAGCATTCAGTTTTCTTACAATGTTCATAATCATAATTGAGGAATGCTTTTCTGAAGCAATGATGCTTTCAACGGTTAGTTGGTCGTTTTCTGCTGAGTTCAGCCCCCATAAATATATAATTCCCTGGAACTTGCCTTTTTCAGCAACTAAGTCAATTAATTTATCAACCCCTTTTTGGTCTATTGGATCAATTTCAAACTCAAATTCACTGATTTTCTTAAAGCCAGCCCCGCACTTAACAATATAGGATTGTTTGTTTAAGGCAGCAAGTTTATCCCTTATCTTGTCAGCTACACCGGTACTGTCGGCAAACACTAACCAATCAGCTTCTCCTAACTTTGGTGATTCTTCAATGGTTTTATTGCTCAACTCCAGCTTTTTACCTCGTGCGAGTATCACATTTTGACAGGAAGAGTCGTTTTTCATAAAATCGCTGTAATTGGCAACCTCAGAATATCCGAGATTTTCGAAAACGGCTTTCCATTTGTCAGGACTCATGGTAGCATGATTTGGCCTGATGTCTGTATCTTCAAACAACCACCAGCCCTCGGTCATACCAAAGATAAAGTCTAAGTAAACCGGTGAATTGGTAACTTCCAACATCAGTAATATCCCTTCTGATGCGAGAAGTTTTTGGACATTGCCTAATGATGTTTTAAGATCTCGGGTAGCATGTATCACATCTGAGGCAATTATAATATCATAAGAATTAAGGTCAAAACCCTGTTCGCCAGGATCAGATTCAATATCCAATATCTTGTATTGTACAAAAGGATATTTGGCAAACCTTTGTTGTGCCTTTAGCATAAACATGTGAGAGATGTCAGTAAAAGCGTATTCCGTCCGGTCTGGCGGCAATAATGGAAGGATTGCCTGGGTCATACCACCTGTACCCGCACCGATTTCAAGGATACGTATGGTTTGATCTTCCGAAATGTTTTTCAGTAATTCAGATATTGACCTTGCGGCAATATCATTGTATTTTTTAAAAGAGAACCCTTCAATATAATATTTAACAATGGCATCCCACTGGTCTTCAGGAAAAATCAACTGGATAGGATCTACCTTTCCGGTTAATACTCCTGTTATTTCAGGGCCGCAGCGGCCTAACAGCGTTGATTCGTGATGGAATTGAGGAAGGTTTTTATTTAACTCATCCATCCATTCTTTGCTATTTCTAAAATCAGGAGTTTTGACCACTACAAAATTACCATCACCGCCTTTGACAATACCTGCATTTTTTAAAAGATCGAACATGTGGTTAAAGAGCCGGTGATGTTCTTTTACTATAATAAAATCATTTATTAGGTTCCAGACATTTATTTTTGTTCCTTCTTTAAATGACAGTCCCATCTCCTTTAAAGAATTGCAGATGTATCCTATGGTAAGATTATACTGTTCCGGTTCGTATTGTTCATAATACTCTGCTTGTTCAGGTCTGGTAATAACTTCCTTAATGGTATCATCAACGCCTTTTTTAATTGAAGTTGGTGAAGGGAGGTATTCTCCTGGGTTGCGAACCAGTTCAAGGTCTGTCCTTGCCTTCAATATCCAATTATATTCATAAAACCACTTATCTTGTTCGCTTCCTACTTCTCCTCTTGATCCTTTGAGGTACTGTGAGCGGAAACCATGAAATTCAGCTATAAGCTCTTCATTCTCATTAAATATCCACAATTCGCCAAGGGCATATTCATCTGTCCATTCTCTCAACCTGCCGTGGACATACATTTTATAGGAGTTGGGTTTTTGATAGAACTTGATCCTGTCAATATGAACGGGAATATAAACACCCATTTTTTTGTTTACATCATCTCTTTCATCGAATATTCCAAAAACTGTTTGGAAACAACTATCCAGCACGGCAGGGTGGAGGTTAAACCGGAAGAATTCAGAAAGGGTATTTTCATGCACGTCTATCTCACTCAGTGATTCCCAGTTTTCTTTGCTTCTCCAAAGTTTTTTAATTGCTTTGAAGGTTGGTCCTAAATAAAGACCACTTTCCAATAGCTCATCATGCATCTTCTTTACAGGAACCGGGATGTTCACCCTTTTGCGTATTTCAGTAAGATCAACCTTTATAGGTTTGAATTTATCCCCAATATGATTTATTTTTCCATGTGAACACAGTGCCCAGTCTGCTTCTATGTTTTTAGGTTTGGTATATATAAAGTAGTTGCCTTCATCATGGGATATATCCATTTGGATATGAGGTGGTTCACCGTCATCAGGAAGGAACAGGGCTTTAATAAAATTAATGTCTTCGAGGAACTCGAATTTATCCCCGAATGAAGCAAGACCGGCAGATATTCCAAGCTCAACGTGTCCTGCTCCAGGGAAAATTATCGGACCCTGAACCTTGTGGTCTGCAATATAAGGATATACTCTTTTGTCTAAATTAATATCCCAGAGTATATTGTTGCTTTCGCGAGCTGAAATGGTGACACGGTTAAGGTGCGGATGCACAACAGTTCCCAAACGCATATTTTTCCCAGCCGTAGTTTCAAGCCAATATTTTTCTTTTTGCCACGGGTAATAAGGTAATTGAACAAAACGATGGTTATTTCCGGTAATTGCATTCCAATCCAATGGATAACCCCATACATGGAGGGCTCCTACTGATGCAAGGAAAATGCGTTTTTCTTCTTTTTTTCTTCTTAGTGAATGTAAAACGAGTCCTTTCTTTTTTTTCAATGAAAGCAGGTCATTTATTCCTAAGGCGTGAATAGGATGAGGCCCTAGTTCAATAAAAGCATCAATACCGGAATCTATTATTTCTGAAATGGCATCGGCAAAATAAACTGTTTCCCTTACGTTGCGATACCAGTAATTAGCAACTAAATCTTTACCATCTAATTCCTTGCGGGTTACTGTTGAATAAAAAGGGATCTTGGTTTTTTTCGGGGATAAACCCTCAAGGGAACTTAGCAGTTCTTCCTTTAGCGGTTCCATGTGATGGCAGTGAAATGGCACATTTACTTGCAGTATGCGATTGAAGATATCTTTTTCATCGAGATTTTTTGCCACTTTTTCAATGACATCAGTATCACCTGAGAGGGTGAGCATAGCCGGTCCGTTGACCGCTCCGATAGATATCCGTTCTTCAAATCCAGCAATTTCTTTATTTGCATCTTCAACAGTTAGACCAACAGCCAGCATTTTCCCTTTATCTGTTGCTTTGAACTGGACGCGGCTGCGATGAAAAATAATACGAACAGCTTGCTCAAGGGTTAAGGCACCTGAGACATACCCGGCAGCTACTTCACCTATACTATGACCTACAACTGCTGATGGTGTAACACCAAAGGTTTTCCACATCTCATAAAGGGCTATTTGAACCGAGAATAATGCAGGTTGAGCAATATTGGTGTCGCTGATACGGGATGTTGCTTCATCTTTTAAAAGTTCTTCTACTAAAGACCAATCGGCATGTTTGCTGAGCAGCTTATCAATTTTTATTATTGTATTTTTAAAAACGGGTTCGTTTTCAAATAGTTGCCTGCCCATAGCCCACCACTGAGGTCCTTGACCGGAAAAGACAAATGCAACTTTCCCCTTTTTTTCATCAGCACGTCCAGCAGAAATACTTAAAAGAGCATCCCCGTTTATAAAGGATTGCAAGTTTTCAGCTAATTCTTTTTTTGATCCGGCAACAACGGTCAAACGATTGTTATGGTGTGTGCGCCTGACTCCGGTAGAGTAACAAATATCACTTAAACTCGCTTTGTTTTTTTTGTCATTTAAAAATTCCAGGTATAGTTTTGCGAAATCATTGAGGGCATCAGCGCTGCGTGCGGATACAGTAAATAGGTGCAAATGTTCTTTATCGTCAGATCCGGGTTTTGATTCATCTATTGGCAATTCCTGTGTAACATTTTTATGTGTTTCACCGGGTAAACCTTCAAGTACTATATGTACATTTGATCCTCCAAAACCGAAAGAGTTTACCCCACCAAAACAGCTACCATTATGATCAGGCCATTTCTCCAATTTTACTGGCACTTTAAGATTTAGATCCTCGAAAGGAATATTGGGGTTAGGGGTATCATAATGTATGTTTGGCGGTATGATCCGGTGCTTTAATGCGAGTGAAATTTTTGTGAATCCGGCAATACCTGAAGCGGGTTCCAGGTGTCCGATATTGGATTTCACGGAGCCGATATAGCAAATATCATTCCTGTTGGCACCTATCACTTTTCCAATGGCATTAGCTTCTATTGGGTCACCAACAAAGGTTCCGGTTCCGTGGGCTTCTACGTACTTAACTTTATGGGGGTTAATACCGGCATCCTCATAAGCTTGTTTCAACATAGTTATTTGTGCATCAGGGCTGGGTACGGAAATACCTTTGGTCGTTCCGTCCTGGTTGATTGCGGAACCAAGGATAACGGCATAGATAGGGTTCTTGTCTTTCCTTGCCTGAGTGAGAGGTTTCAGAAAAACGATCCCTGCTCCTTCACTCCGGATATATCCATTGGCTTTAGCGTCAAACGATCTGCAAACATTATCGGGAGAAAGAAAACCGCCCTTGCTGAATCCCATCTGGGGTTCGGGTTTTAAAATTGCATTCACACCACCTGCAAAACCGAAGTTAGATTCCCCGGACCATATACTCCGGCAAGCTAAATGAATAGCATGTAACGAAGAGGAGCAAGCCGTATCAACAGCAATGCTTGGCCCTTTTAAATTGAATGCATAAGAGATACGGTTGGATGTGATACATAAAGCTGAACCCAGGTTGGTATGAGCACCAATATTAACCTGTTCAGAAGGGGAATTTAGAATATCTCCATAATCGTGAGAGGAAATACCGATAAAGACACAAGTACTGGAACCGGAGAGCTCTTCGAGACACACTCCGGCATCTTCTATAGCATTGTAAGTTATTTCGAGTATCATCCGCTGTTGAGGGTCCATTCGCAATGCTTCTAAGGGTGAAATGCCGAAGAAACCGGCATCGAACTTATCAATATCATTGATAAACCCGCCTTTTTTCACATTGATCTTACCTGCTTGATTAAAATCAGGTGCGTACAGAGCTTCAGCATCCCAGCGGTCAGGAGGAATTTCGGTAATGGCATCGGTTTTTTCACATATCATTTTCCAGAATTCTTCCGGAAAATTTACGTTCCCGGGATACCGGCAGCCGATCCCAATAATTGCTATCGGCTCTTTACTATATTTTAAATTTTTTGCCAAAAAGTGTTAAGAAATTATTGATTAGTTATTAATGTTATTCATAAAAAAAAACCTCATGTATGCCAATTATTAATAGATTTACGAAAGTTTATTTATACAAATCATCAGTCTAACTCGTTCTAAAAATCTTAACATTCGTAAAACTTCTAAGAATAAGAATGGATTTTTTACAAAAAAGGTTTGACAAAAATAAGAAATAATTTTATTAGTTTTGCGAGAAATTTAAGGCAAATTTTTTGTGCAACCTTCTAAATCAATAGAACATACTGGAGTTATTAAGGATATTGAAAAGAATGTTATTAAGATAAGTATTGTTCCAATCTCAGCATGTTCTGCCTGTTATGCAAAAGGTGTTTGTTCTGTTTCAGATATTGATGATAAAATTATTGAAATTACGAGATTCAACCAAAATTATTCTATTGGTGAAAAGGTAAATGTTGTTTATGAACAATCATTAGGTTTAAAAGCAGTCTTTTTAGGATACGTTTTACCTTTTTTGGTTGTTTTTATTACATTAATAATTTCAACATGGATAACTGACAATGAAGCAATTTCAGGTGTTTTAGCATTAGCAATGCTGTTGCCATATTATCTTACTTTACTCTTTTTCAAAAATCATTTAAAGAAAACGTTTTCATTTAGAATAAAAAAATTACATTAAAAAAAAGGTTTTTCAAAGATTTCCACAAATTAAATTATTATAAGTTATTGTGAGTGCTACTGTTTTATATACAATTATTTCATTATGTGCAACCGGAGTTTTAGCGGCTGTAATTCTTTATTTGGCAGCACAAAAATTTAAAGTTTTTGAAGACCCGCGCATTGATGATGTAAATGAAGAATTACCAGGTGCAAATTGTGGTGGTTGTGGATACCCAGGATGTAGAAACTTTGCAGAAGCATTAGTAAAAGCTGATGACCTGTCGGATTTATTCTGCCCTGTAGGAGGAAATGAGGCAATGGGCTTGGTTGCCAAAATATTAGGGAAGGAGGCAGTTGAAAAAGAACCGATGGTGGCTGTTGTGAGATGCTCTGGGTCTTTTGAGCATCGTGAAAAAGTTAACATATATGATGGCGCAGCTACCTGCATTATTGTCAATAATCTATATAGTGGAGACACAGGTTGCCAGTTCGGTTGTTCTGGATTAGGTGATTGTGTTGAGGTTTGCAAATTTGATGCTATTTATATGGACGAAAAGACAGGATTGCCTGTTGTTATTGATGATAAATGTACTTCCTGCGGTGCTTGCGTTGATATTTGTCCTAAAAATATTATTGAATTACGGAAAAAAGGGAAAAAAGGCAGAAGAATTTTTGTCTCTTGTATAAACACGGAAAAGGTGGAATTGCTAAAAAGAGCTGTGCTGTAGCTTGCATCGGTTGCTCAAAATGTGTGAAGGTATGTGAAAAATTTGAGGCAATTACAGTGGAAGATTTCCTTGCTTATATTGATTTTGATAAATGTAAGCTTTGCAGAAAATGTGTTGAGGAATGTCCGACAGATTCAATTCTTGAGATTAA
The DNA here is from genome assembly GCA_043811005.1 of Bacteroidota bacterium. Classification (GTDB taxonomy): domain Bacteria; phylum Bacteroidota; class Bacteroidia; order NORP154; family NORP154; genus JBDRNO01. Next base: position 21,719 of record JBDRNO010000074.1, read on the forward strand.
CTTTTCACCGAGAAAAAAGAAAGTTGAAGAAGAAGACAAGGAAAAGGAGTTAGAAATAAGAACATAACTTTGTATATTGATTAAAAAGATTTTTCTCCCGCAAAGCTCGCTAAGAACGCAAAAGTTGTAGTGCATTAAAAGAAAAGCAAAAGTAAATGGCAAGTTATAGAACATACAAAGAAATAGCAGATGAACTTGGTGTCAGCATTGATACCATTAGACGTAATGTTAGAACTCAAAAAATTGCTCTTAATCTTGAACTGAAAAAACAAAAGACGCCTTCTAGTAAGGGCGCTCTTGTTGCATGCTTGACCTCTGATGATGCAGAAAAGTTAATACGATTTTATAAGGCGAAAGGAAGTTCAAAATCTGAAATAAAAAATTGCATCGGTTCATCATAAAAAGTTACTGACATATCTTAAATTATCGGGTTTAAAATTAGGATTATTAGTAAATTTTAATGTTGAACTAATAAAAGATGGTATTATAAGAAAAGTAAACAAATTATAATCCTTTGCGCCCTTTGCGGGCTTTGCGGGAGGATAGATACGATGAATTATAAAATGTTAAAAACATTCCCCAAAGGCGGTATTCATCCAGCAGAGAATAAATATTCTACTGATAAGGTTATTGTAAAGTTACCAATACCAAAAACAGTTTCAATAATATTATCCCAACATTTTGGTGCACCTGCAAGCCCTGTTGTAGAACGTAACGACAAAGTAAAGGTAGGGCAATTGATTGCAAAAAGTGAGGGGTTTATCTCTGCAAACATTCACTCATCAGTTTCAGGAACAGTAGTTAAAATCGGGGAAGTTATGGATAGTAGCGGATATAAACAAAAAGCTGTTGTTATTAATGTTAATGGCGATGAATGGGATGAAAGTATTGATGTAAGCCCCGATTTAGAAAAGGAAATTAAATTAAGCCCTGAAGAGATAATAAAAAAAGTTCACCAGTCAGGTGTTGTAGGACTTGGTGGTGCAGCATTTCCTGCATACGTAAAATTATCAGTCCCGAAGGGAAAAAAGGCAGATGTTTTTATTCTTAATGGAGTTGAGTGTGAACCATATCTGACATCAGACCATCGTTTAATGTTAGAAAAAGGGGAGGAAATATTAATTGGCGTAAGAATAATAATGAAAGCATTGAATGTTAATAATGCCTTAATTGGTATAGAAAACAATAAGCAGGATGCAATAAAACATCTTACTGAATTATCGAAAGATTATGAAGGTATTGAGGTTCATTCATTAAAAGTAAAATATCCACAGGGCGCTGAAAAACAGCTTATTAAAACATTAATTAATCGCGAAGTTCCATCGGGCGGCTTACCTATTGACGTAGGGACAGTTGTGCATAATGTTGGAACAACCTATGCTATATACGAAGCAATTCAAAAAAACAAACCATTAATAGAACGAGTTGTAACTGTTACTGGTAAATCACTTAGCAAACCGTCTAATTTTTTAACAAGAATAGGAACTTCGGTTTCGGAATTAATTGAAGCCGCTGGAGGCTTGCCTGATGATACAGGTAAGATTATCAGTGGTGGTCCTATGATGGGTAAAGCTCTTAACATTGCTGATGTCCCTGTAACAAAGGGAACTTCAGGAATTTTAATTTTACCACAGATAGAATCAAAACGAAGAGAAGAAAAAAATTGTATAAGATGTGCAAAATGTGTTTCTGTTTGCCCATTGGGTCTTGAACCATATCTATTAATGACATCATCTCAGAAAGCAATGTTTGATATGGCTGAAGAGGAAAAAGTATTAGATTGTATGGAATGTGGATCATGCAGTTTTATATGCCCTTCAGATCGCCCGTTATTAGATTATATACGATTTGGAAAGACATCAGTAACTAAAATAATAAGATCGAGAAAAGAGCATGAATAAACTACTTACAATATCGTTGTCGCCACATAATTATGGAGATGATTCAATAACAAAGATAATGTATGGAGTAGTTATTGCATTACTTCCTGCATTAGCTGTTTCAATATACTTTTTTGGATTGGGAGCAGTTATTGTCACTCTTGTAGCTGTTTTATCGTGTTTAGTTTTTGAATTTTTTATTTCAAAATTTCTTTTAAAGGTAAAACCCACTATATCAGATGGCTCTGCTTTAATTACAGGTCTTTTATTAGCATTTAACGTTCCGAGCAATTTACCTGTGTGGATAATTATTGTTGGAAGCTTAGTAGCTATAGGCATTGCCAAGATGTCATTTGGAGGTTTAGGAAACAACCCTTTTAACCCGGCATTAATTGGACGTGTGTTTTTATTAATTTCATTTCCGGTTGAAATGACAAGCTGGCCTACACCAATCATTTCAAGAATGACTTATACCGATGCAGTTACAGGAGCTACTCCATTGGCAATTCTTAAAGAAGGTATTAACAACGGGGAATCCGTATCCGACATAATGGCAACATTACCTTCGAACCTGCATTTATTTATAGGAAATGTAGGAGGTTCTTTAGGTGAAATTTCAGCAATTGCATTGCTGCTCGGGGGGCTTTATATATTAATCAAGAAAATTATCTCATGGCACATACCGGTTTCTATGATTGGTACAATAATTATTTTTACAGGTATTCTCTGGTTAATTGATTCTGAAAAATATGCCGATCCCCTATTTCACGTATTGACCGGTGGTGTTTTATTAGGTGCAATTTTTATGGCAACTGATATGGTAACATCCCCGATGACATCAAAAGGATCGCTGATATTTGGAATCGGAATAGGAATAATAACTGTTGTTATAAGAGTATTCGGAGCATATCCTGAAGGAGTATCATTTGCAATTTTAATCATGAATGGGTTTGTTCCATTAATAAATAAATATATTAAACCAAAACGTTTTGGAGAACCCAGATTAAATTAATTATGGCAAAAAAAGAATCAACCTTTATAAACATGGTGCTAACACTTTTTGTTGTTACATTATTAGCATCAACATCACTTGGCTATATTTACGAGATTACCAAAGGACCTATTGCCAGGACAAAAAAATTAAGGAAACTAAAAGCTATTAAGCAGGTTGTTCCTGAATTTACAAACAACCCTGATGAAGAAAAGTATAAAGTTGCTTCTCCTGATGGTTTAGATAGTCTTGTATTCTATCCTGCTAAAAAAGATGGAGAAATAATAGGAACAGCTATTGAAACATATACTACAAAGGGGTTTAGCGGATTGATAAAAATAATGGCAGGTTTCAAACCTGATGGCTCAATTTATAATATTTCAGTTTTGGAGCATAAAGAAACACCTGGTTTAGGAACAAAAATGGCTGATGCTAAATTTAAAAACCAGTTTGTAGGAATAAATCCTTCTGATTTTTTATTAAAAGTAAAAAAAGATGGCGGTCAGGTTGATGCAATCACAGCAGCAACAATTAGCTCAAGAGCATTCTGCGATGCGGTTCAAAAAGCGCATGATGCTTATAATGAACATAACTTGGGGAATTGATTTAAAAAATAAAATTTCTTTAAATAAGGAAGTAAAAATAAGATAATGTTACTGGGTACTGGTTACTGGGTGGTATGTGCTGATTATGGGTTTGAATCAAAAACCAACAACCTAGAACCCAGTGCCCAGAACCCAGAACCTGATTATTAAATATAAAAAGATAAATGATAAAATAGATTTTAATAAAAATATTGAAATTCCAATACAAAATAAAATGAATCAGTGGCAAAATTTTTCCAAGGGATTTTTTAAAGAAAATGGAGTATTTGTTCTATTACTCGGTATGTGCCCGACATTAGCAGTTACTTCATCTGCTATAAACGGATTAGGAATGGGTCTTGCTACAACTTTTGTCCTTATCATGTCAAATGTTGTAATATCATTGGTTAAAAATTTCATTCCTGGTAAAGTTAGAATACCATCGTTTATTGTTATTATTGCTTCATTCGTAACTATTGTTGATCTGGTAATGGAGGGATATCTTCCTGAACTGCACCTTCAATTAGGTTTATTTATTCCCCTTATTGTGGTAAATTGTATAATTCTTGGCAGAGCCGAAGCTTTTGCCTCAAAAAACACTTTCATTTCATCAGTAATTGACGGATTGGGAATGGGGTTAGGATTTGCTATGGCTTTGACAATGTTAGGATGTATTCGTGAAATTTTAGGAAGCGGCTCAATATTTGACATTAAATTTGTCAGCGATGATGCAAGTACTATTTTACTTTTTATATTACCACCGGGTGCATTTATTGCATTAGGTTATTTGATTGCTTTTGTTAATCGTATTAGAAAAACAGCATAAAGAAATTAAAATGGAATATATACTTATAATAATATCAGCAGTATTTGTAAATAATATTGTTTTAGCCCAGTTTTTAGGGATTTGTCCGTTTCTTGGTGTATCAAACAAGGTATCTACTTCTATTGGTATGTCGGGTGCAGTAATATTTGTTATGGTTCTCGCTACCCTGGTAACCTATTTACTCCAGACATTTATACTAACACCTTTAGGATTACAATTTATGCGAACAATTACCTTTATTTTGGTAATTGCTTCATTAGTTCAATTAGTTGAAATTGTACTTAAGAAAGTTAGTCCGCCATTGTTTCAGGCATTAGGTATTTTCTTGCCTTTAATTACAACTAACTGTGCAATATTAGGTGTTGCAATATTAGTAATACAAAAAGATTACAATCTTTTGGAAGGGGTAGTTTTTGGAGTTGCAAATGCTGTAGGTTTCGGATTAGCATTAATTATTTTTGCAGGTATAAGAGAACATTTAGATTTAATGAATATTCCAAAAGGAATGAAGGGTGTTCCTATTGCCCTGGTTATTGCCGGCTTGCTTTCGCTCGCATTTATGGGATTTGCAGGGATAGTGTAGGGTTTATCACATGGTTATTCCCGTTGAAAATTGACCGGTTTTTCCCACCAAAATTGTTCCGAAACTCATTATTTTATCTACATAATTTGGACGAGCCGTTCGGCTGAACTCAAGCTGAAGCCACAACCAAAATCACAAATAATTTCCAAAGATCAATTCAAAAAAAATCTATGATTGCTTTTTGCGTTTTTTCTATAATAGTTGAAAAATTTTCCTGAATACAATCTGAAAGACATGTAGAATATGTTTCTATATCATAAGGGACTATGCCAATAATTATAGTATGAGGTAACTTATCATTTAT
>JBDRNO010000075.1:0-26407 GCA_043811005.1 Bacteroidota bacterium
CATCCTTGCCTCTATCCTCAACAAATTATCTACCCTATTACTTCTTTTTATCCCCTCTTTGTAATTTGAGATTTGTAATTTGATCCTGAACTTGTTTCAGGATGGGACTTTTTACTATTTTTATGAAATTATGGACAGACACCAATTAGTCTGGAAAGACCGTTAATCAATAGTAAATTTTTTCCCTTCCTCCGCCAATATAGTGCTTTTAAATACTGACTTTGCTTCCTGCAAGAGCGGTTCCAAATTTTTATACCTCGCAGAAAAGTGGCCTATAATTAATTGTTTTACACCGGCTTTTTTTGCTATTGTTGCTGCTTGAACTGCTGTTGAATGGTGAGTTTCCTTAGCTCTTTCAACCTTATCATCCATAAAGGTTGCCTCGTGATATAACAAGTTAACACCGGAGATCAGGAGTATAATAGACTCATTATATGCAGTATCCGAACAATAAGCATACGAACGCAACTCATGTGGAGCAGTGGTTAACTCTGAATTTTTAATTATCCTTCCATCAATTGTTTTGAGATCTTCTCCTTTTTTTATCCTTGGTCGCTCCGGTATTGGAATATTATAACGGTCTATTACGCCCTTTTTAATATTCCTGAGTTTGGGTTTTTCCTTAAATAAGAATCCAAAACAAGGCAATCTATGATCTAAAATTATCGTTTCTACAGATAATACTGCATCCTCAAAAATAATCTCACTTGATTCATTTTGCAGGAGATGATATTTTAATGGATACCTCAAGCGGCTATCAGAATATTTCAATTGAATATCAATTATTTCCTTTAATCCCGGGGGACTATAGATATGCAGATCATTTGTCCTGCCAAGTAGGTGCATGGAGGTAATTAAGCCAACGAGACCAAAATAATGGTCGCCATGCAGGTGGCTTATCATGATGTGGTTGATTCGCTGAAATTTTGCTCTCTGCCGTCTGAGCTGTATTTGAGTGCCTTCACCGCAGTCGATCAAAAAAAACCGCTCAGAAACATTGAGTAACTGAGCGGGTAGATTTCTTGTTGAGGTAGGGATAGAGGAACTGCTGCCTAATATTGTTATATCAAAGGATGTCACTTAATCTTTTGTAACTATTTAGGGGTTGTAGGTTATTAACAATTGACGTTTTACGTATTGATTTTTACAGGGTAAATTAGTAACAAAAAGTCTTTACTTTCCAGCAACAACCATTCTCCTGGTCACAATATGATTATCACTGTTTAAGCTGTACATATATACGCCGGCAGGCATATCTTTTGAATAGAATTGTATCATATTTATACCCTGCTTTGCTTTGAGGTTTTCACTATAAACCAATTTTCCTAGCATGTTATATACTATGAACTTGACATCACTTATAGCAGGTGAGTTAAAAAAGATTTTTGTTTTTTCGGTAAATGGGTTAGGGCTGTTTTTGTTTATAATGAATTTTGATGTTTCAATGTCTGCTATACCCGTAGGTGTACAAGTTGTGCTATCTGAAGCTATATCAATAGAATAAAAATCGATAACATCATATGAAGCCGTATCGAAAATAGCAGGAGAACCACACCCGAATCCAATATCTACTTTACACTTAACAAATGCCTTAGTATAAGCAATAATATCATATGTGCCTGTGTCAGTTGGAGTTCCGTCTATTAAAACACAACCATTTGAACCACCTGGCCAGCTACAAGAAGGGACATCACATGTATAGTTTAATCCTGGTGGCAAATTAGCAATTCCTGTTAAACTAATACTATCAAGTTCCACTCCGCAAGTACAGAAAGGATCAACAGTATCTGTTGGGACAACCATAGTTAATATCTCGATATAAGGAGTATTTTTAATTCCACAGGAAAGCCCAACAATTGAGTCGGGATAAATACCTGGAGTTGTCTGAGGACCAGGTGAACACACTTGGGCATTAGTTATTTGAAACACAGAAAAGGTAAAACCCATTAATGTGTAAAGTAATTTTTTAGTCATGGCATTTAGTTTTTAATGTTATTATTTTTTTACAAAGATAAAAGAAAATGAGAAAAAAAATAATTTTGTATATTGCGAAAAATATTTTAAAAAAACATACATTCGTAAATTAAAAAAAAATATAATTATTTTAATAACTTAATATCAGATAACCATGAAAACTTTTTCAATTTGCTTTATCATTAGTTCCTTACTATTTTCAGGAATATGCTTTAGCCAGGATGCTACGGTTAAAGGTAAAATTACAGATGCCAAAACCAAGGAAACTCTGATTGGTGTGAATATTGTTCTTAAAGATAACACAGGTGTTGCATCTGATATTGATGGAAATTATGTATTAAATATTTCTGAAGGAAAACACACCATCACATACCGTTTTATCGGCTATACCACACAGAACAAGTCAATAGAGATTAAGGCAGGCGAAACTTTAACAATAGATATTGCCATGAAAGAAGAGATCGAGGAACTTGGAATAGTAGTTGTTTCTGCTGGAAAATTCGAGCAAAGGATTGAGGACGTTACAGTATCAATGGATGTGATCATGCCCAATATGGTTGAAAATAAAGCTACTACAAATATAGAAACAGTCATGGATCAATCTCCCGGTGTACAAATAATTGACAAAGAGCCCCAGATAAGGAGTGGAAGCGGTTACAGCTTTGGAGTAGGTACCCGGGTAATGATCATGGTGGATGACCTGCCCGTGATTTCGGGAGACGCAGGAAGGGTTGCCTGGCATTTTTTACCGGTTGAAAATTTAGAGCAAATAGAAATAATAAAAGGAGCAGCTTCTGTCTTATACGGCTCTTCAGCCCTAAATGGTGTCATCAATATCAGAACCGCCTACCCGAAAGACAAACCCCAAACCAAAATAAATATTTTCAGCGGTATTTACGATAAACCGCAAAGAGAATATGCCGTTTGGTGGGAAGAAGCCAATCCTATCTTTACAGGGATGAATTTTTTTCATTCCAGGAAAATTAAAAATTTCGATCTGGTTATAGGTGGAAATATTTTTTTAGATGATGGTTTTGTTGGCCCTGCACCGGATTCCTTGATACTAAAGACTTTCCCGGCAAATGACACTGTCTATCATCCTTCTAATTCACAGAACGCAGGATCATTTGAAAACCGCATCCGGCTGAATGGAAATCTGAGATGGCGCCCAAAAAAAATTGAGGGCTTGAACTATGGAATGAATTTCAATGCCATGTATTCACAATTTACATCACAAACTATAATGCTGGATACAGATACTGGCATGTATCGTTCCTTCCCGAGTGGTGTTACAAGAACTTTAAACACCGTATTTTATATAGACCCCTTTGTTAACTATTATGATAAGCGCGGCAATAAATACTGCTTAAAATCCAGGATTTTTTATATTGATAACAACAATGATAATGACCAGGCAAATGAATCTACCGTGTATTACATTGAACCCCAGTATCAAAAACAATTTAAAAAGATAAAGGATTTTACTATCACATCCGGTATCACGGCTACTTCTTCCTGGTCAAACTCTGAATTTTACAGACGATTAAAAGAAGACAGTACTACTACTGATATAAATACTTCTTCCAGCTTTGCCGGATACATACAGTTGGATAAAAAATTCCGTGACAGGATCACTGTTTCGGCAGGTGCCAGACGTGAAAGATTTGAAATTAATAATACGGATAATGATTCCAAAACAGTGTTTCGTACAGGGGTGAGCGCCAAGGTAATGAAAGAAACTTATGTAAGAGCTTCATTCGGTCAGGGCTTTAGATTTCCGACCATTGCAGAAAAATATGCCAGTACTAATATTGGTTCAATGAAATTGTTTCCTAATTCAAAAGTTCAGGCAGAAAGCAGTTGGAATGTTGAGGTCGGGATCAAACAAGGTATCAAATTTGGTAAATTTTACGGATACCTCGACATTGCTGCTTTTCAGCAAGAGCTAACAAACAGCATTGAATTTACTTATGGATACTGGGGAAACCCTGAATACCCTTTTGATTTTGATAGTCTGGGTTTCATTTTCTTAAATGTTGGAGAGGCAAGGATAAGAGGAATTGATGCTTCAGTGATAGGACATGGTCAGATTGGTCCTATTACGATTAATGTGTTAGCAGGATATACTTATACCGAACCAAAAGTTATATCTCCGCGTGACACTATCCCAAATGATGTAAATTGGCCAATTACTTATAAAAATTCAAGCTCTGATACCACAAATAATATCTTAAAGTATCGTTTCCAGCACCTTGCCAAAGCTGACGTGGAACTTACTTATTCAAAATTCTCTATGGGTTTGAGCTTCAGGTATAACAGCTTTATGAGTAATGTTGATATTATATTTGAGAAAATGGACAAAAATAGTGGGGCGGAACCAATATATGAAGGACGTTTGCCAACCGGTTTAAAAGAATATCGCCAGGAACATAATCAGGGCGACTATGTTTATGATCTGAGAGCATCCTACCAGATGTCAGAGACATCAAAAGTGGCGGTTGTTGTCAAAAACCTTTTGAACCGGGAATATATGTTAAGACCATTGCAAATTTCTCCTCCCAGAACGTTTTGTGTACAATACACACTTGACTTCTAAGAAAGGACGTAGCTTCGCAAATTAATTAGTGGCTGTCTATAAAGTCAAAGATTTTCAAAAATGAAAATTTCAAATCTCAAATCTCAAATCTCAAAAAATGAACTATGAAGTATGAAAGAGACCTTGGTGAAAGATTGCTGCAGTTTGTAATTTGAGATTTGGGACTTTTTACTGTTTTTATGACATTTTGGACAAACACTAATTAATGAAATATATGTTTGAAGCAGGAACAGGCAAAGCAGATATTACCGCATACAAAAAGGGTGTAGGGATGATGGGTTATGGGAGGTATTCTCAGAAAGTGCGGAAAATAGAATCCAATCTCTTTGCCCGCGCATTTGTCTTTAGAGACACCATTTCAGGGAAAAAGGTTGCATTTGTTAATGCTGAGATTTGCTTTATTACAATTTCGATAAAAAAGGGCGTAATAGGAAAACTGCAAAAAGAATATCCTCAATTAGACTATGACTTTGACAACGTGCTGTTAACCGCCCAGCACACACACAGCGCTCCCGGTGGTTATTCTCATTATGCACTTTATAATTTCACTATTCCGGGATTTGTCCCTGAGGTTTATCGAAAAATTGTGGATGGGATAACAGAAGCTATTGTTAAGGCAGATGAAACAATGAAACCCTCTAATCTTTATATTGGCAGCGGTGTATTCGAACCGGAAATTGATGTTGCCTTCAACCGCTCGATCAAGGCGTATAATGCCAATTCTGATGTAGAGAAACTGGATGAAAAAGACAATCATCTTGCCATTGACAGAGAGATGACATTACTAAGAATAGATGGAATTCAGGGAGATCACATTGGAATGATCAATTGGTTTGGGGTTCATACTACCAACATTGGGAATGATCTTAATAAAATTTCTTCGGATAACAAGGGCTATGCTTCATGGTATTTTGAAAAAAGCATGTCCGAATGCAATTTGGATATTATTGCTGCTTTTGCCCAGAGAACATGCGGAGATGTTACTCCTAACTTCATCTGGGAACCTAAGAGAAACAGGATAAGAGGGAAATATGAGGATGATTTCGAAAGTGCAAAATATAACGGTAAACTCCAATTTGATAAGGCAAAGGAAATCTTCGAACAAGTAGGGGCGAAGCAGTGCCTCATCTCTACACCTGAAACAATTAAAACAGGCGGTATTGATTATGGTTTATTGCGCGTTGATTTCTCCAAAGTTCAGGTAGATAATGAATTTACCGGTCAAGCGTGGCACGGTTCTAAACCGTATCACGCATACAGGACAGGACCTGCCTGCTTAGGAGTTAGTTTTTTTAAAGGGGCAAAAGAGGGGAGAGGGATATCAGATTCTCTTAGCTATATTGCTATATTTTTAAGTGCCTCTGTTAAATTTTATGAATATTTAATAGCATTATTCTCATCAAAAGAGAAGAGATCAAAAATACTTGGGAAATATAAAATACAGGGCAGAAAGCATATTATGATGGAACCCGGTGAAAGAAAAATGTTTGGAACCGGTGATATAAAAAATCTGTTCATTCCTTCATGGATTGATAAGAGCATTGATGTTTTTAAAAAACATTATAGAAGCGGTGGGCTCGATGACAGTCCATGGACACCGGTTGTCCTGCAGCTTCAAATTATAATAATCGGGAGCATAGCAATTGCAGGAATACCGGCAGAGATAACGACTATAGCTGGAAGGAGATTGAAAAAAACTATCCTGGATATTCTAAAGAAAAGAGGTGTAACCCAGGTGATCATATCATCTTATGCCAATGCTTATTCCGGTTACATAACAACTTATGAAGAATACCAGGTTCAATGTTATGAAGGAGGACACACCATTTTTGGCAAATGGACACTTGCCGCTTATCAAACAAAATTCAAGGAACTGGCACTTGAAATGCTGAAAAATGAAACGGAAAGGAATTTGGATAAAGGTGTTAGACCTGTGGCGTTTACAGATGAAGAACTTAAAAAAAGAACATATGCTGAAAATTAAGTTTTTCGAGCTTTAATATGCTTTAATTTAACTTTATAACCCAATGAATTCCTTTAACAGAGATTACAAATACTACAAAAATGTCTTCATTGGTCAAAATATGCCTTTTGCTTTCGTTGATCTGGACCTTTTGGAAGAAAATGCAAGACAAATTGTAGCAAGGGCAAGGGGTAAGAAAATAAGGGTTGCTTCAAAATCCGTTCGATGTAAATATTTATTAGAAAAGATACTGGAATTAGATGACTCCTTTCAGGGTATCATGTGCTTTGCCTTGCCCGAAGCCGTTTATCTCAGTCAGCAGGGCTTTGATGACCTTTTGGTGGCATATCCCTGTATGCAGGAAAAATATATTGAAGAAGTTTGCATGGAAGTTCAAAAGGGGAAAACTATTCTCTTGATGGTAGATTCGACAGAGCATGTTGAAAGGATAAATATTATTGCTGCAAAGTGTAATGTGGTTTTACCTGTGTGTATGGATATGGATATGTCATCCGATTTTCCGGGTATTCACTTCGGTGTTTGGCGTTCAGGAATAACTGATAAGCAACAGGTAATGGATTTACTCAGCCGGGTTCAAGAATCAGGAAATGTGAAACTCGATGGTATCATGGGTTATGAAGCACAAATCGCAGGGGTCGGAGACAATTATCCATGCAAATCCTTAAAAAATGCAGTTGTCAGGTTTTTAAAGAAAAGATCAATTAAGGAAATAAGAAAAAGGAGAAAAGAGACAGTGATGGCTATCAGGTCAGAGGGAGTGGAATTGCGATTTGTTAATGGCGGAGGCACCGGCAGCCTTGAATCTACTACTGCTGAAGATGTGATAACAGAAGTAACCGTTGGTTCGGGTTTTTATGCTTCTGCACTTTTCGATAATTATTCCAACTTCAGGCATTTTCCTGCTGCCGGATTTGCGTTAGAGATTGTAAGAAAACCAAAACCAAACATTTATACCTGTCATGGTGGCGGGTATGTAGCTTCGGGCTCTGCGGGAACTGATAAGCTGCCTCAACCATACCTGCCCGAAGGCATGAAGCTTACCAATAATGAAGGTGCCGGTGAAGTACAAACACCACTAATTTACCAGGGTAAAGAAAAATTATCTTTAGGTGATCCTGTCTTTTTGCGACACAGCAAGGCAGGTGAACTATGTGAACGGTTTGATGAATTGTTATTGGTTTCACAAAACAAGATTATAGAAAAAGTTAAAACTTACCGGGGAGATGGGATGTGTTTTCTTTAATTAGCTACCAGCTTTCCAAAAGTTTGAAACTTTTGGAAAGTTTACTATTAATTGTGCATGCAATTACATATTTTATATTTTTTTATTTAATTTTGCACGAACATTGGAATTTTCATTCTATTTATAAGCAGATAATATAATTAATTATGAAAAGCATAATAGACCTTGATACTATATTTATTTTCACGATGCTATTTTTAAGTGGATTGGAAAGTATAAATACCGTTGTGGGTATTGTATTTGGTATAACAGGAACTATTTTTGCTATAGTAAAAACAATTGATATTATCAGACAATGGAAAATGAAAAAGCAATAAATTTTATTTAGCGATTACAAAATATTTAAGGTCTGGATATGCAAGTTCAGACCTTTTTAATATTTAAACAAATAAAATATGCACGATTTCATAATTGTCGGCTCGGGCTCTTCTGGTGGGGTTCTTGCTAAAAATCTGCACGATGCGGGCGCCAAAGTGCTTCTGATAGAGGCGGGTAAGTTTTTCAGAAAAGATACCTTCCCTGAAACCGAAGCCGAATATTCATCCCGGTTATTCTGGGGAGGGGGACTGGAATTTGATTCCGTATCTAAAACCGCCTTCCTGAGAGCAAAATGTGTTGGGGGTACAACAATTGTCAACCAGTGCCTGATGGGCCGTTTTGACGATATCGCCTTTAACGACTGGAAAGCCCAAACCGGTATTGACTTTATGTCAAAGGAAGCCATGGCGCCATATTATGAAAAGGTTGAGCAAGAGATGGTCTTGTATACTTTTGAAAAAGGTGACTTAAACAGGAATGCGGAACTATTTACCCAAAACTGTGATAAGCTCGGATATAAATGGAAATTTCTAAGACGTGGACAAACCGATTGCAACATAAAAGAGGTCGATTGTATCGGTTGCCTGGGTGGCTGCCCACGCGACTCCAAGCAGAGTGCACTTGTTGTATATATTCAAAAAGCTGAACAAAAAGGTCTTGAGATCCTTTCCGGGTTTATGGTTGACAGCATTCAGCATCACAATGATCATGTGGTGATCCAGGGTGAGAAAAATATGATAAAACAAGAGTTTAAATGTAAGAAAGTAATACTCGCCGGAGGCTCATTCGGCACTACACAGATAATGTTTAAATCGGGCTTCGGATCAAAGCTGCCTGCATTGGGCAAGGGATTTTGCCAGCACCCTCAATACATGTCATTCGGGATATTTGATGAGCCGGTTAATTCGCATAAGGGCGCATTCCAAACCATTGCCTCTAATGACCCGAACTTCAGGAAAAAAGGCTTTAAGCTGGAGAATGTTTTTGCCCCGCCAATATCAACTGGAATGCTCTTTAATTGTTTTGGCAGGCAACACCAGGAATTAATGATGAGATACAGGTATATGATGTGCATAGAAGCTGCTGTAAGAGATGAACCGGCTGGCGGTGAGATAACTATTGATAAGAGAGGAAACCTGATAGTCAATAAAGAGCTTACAGCTCAGGATATGAGGCGCAGGGATGCCGGGATAGAAGCAATTACCAATATATTAAGTACTGCCGGGGCTAAGGAGATCGTGCACTCTCCCTACTTTTTCGGCCTTCACCTGATGGGAGGATGCAGTATAGGTACCGATGGATCAAGCTCAGTGGTCAACCCCCAATTCCAGGTGCATGGATTGAAGAACATATACATTGCAGACTCAAGCATTTTCCCTGGTGCTCCTGGAATCAATCCGTCCTTGAGCATAATAGCATTTTCGCAAAAGCTAAGTGAGGAATTGGTGAAATAACTTAACGGATATATAATTTTTAATGTTTTTTGAAATAATCTTAATCATGTCAAAAATATTATGCAAATCAGCTCTAAAAGCAATAAACAGGATAGGTAATATAATGATACCTAAAAACGGGGAATTGCCATCGTATTCTGAATATGGCGGCATTGAACATATTGATGAGATACTTAAGTATGCTCCCGAAAGCGACATGAAGGATCTGAACATGGTCCTCTCCGTCTTATCTGTTATGCCAAGATTCGTGTTGAGTTGGCTGATCAGGAAAATGGGCAGGAGTCATGACCAAAAAGGTGGCTTATCAGGGATATTCAGGCAACTGGATTTCGGCTTAAAAGGCATCATATTATCAACGTATTACTCTCAAAAAGCCGGGGTGGGTTATAAAGGAAAAACTCCTCTGGAAGTAATCGGTTATAGTATTAAGAGGGCATAAGAATAATCTTTAATTTACTTTATAAAACCTAAACTGAATTATTACAGAAAAGTAAGTATTTGAAAATCCCAGCCTATTGACAAACAGGAATCCGCAATCATAAATCCCTGCCTACCGTCACGCTAGAAATTATACCCCTTATATGATTCCGTGAATTCTTCTTCAGGTATGACAGGATTTATCTGTAGATTATGAAATTCATATTTTTCATACAATCCTTTTTCATCATAAATCTGCTGAACAATAGGAAGGTTGTTTTTTTTATCAATATAAAGGATTGTTTTTTTTGCATAAACATTAGGCACCATTATTTGCTGACCGGGGGAAACATCATCATAGTCATCAACATCAGCATTGATTTCCATAATCATATATTCACTCACTTTTAACTTTTCAGCAATACTATTTAAAGTTTCGTCCTTCTTAACAATATAGGGAATATATTTAAAATCATCATAATCAAGAACTATTTTATAGCAAGCAGTATTGTTCCATATCTCTGTTCCAAGATATTTGCAATATTTATAAGCATCTTCCTCGTATTTATTAATTGCTGCACGTATTATCTGTGCTAAGTAATCAAAACCCACTTTGAAAGTTGTATGATGTTGATCCTTCCTCAATATTTTCCCATAAGGATCTAAATTCAGATTAAAATAAGGGAATGAATTTGGATTTACCAGGGCATCGCCATCATTTTCCGCCTCACGCCATAATATTTCTGCTCCCTGATCAGGGGAATGAAGATAAATATAAATTTTTAAAGGTGATAATGATATTTTTATATCTTTCTCACCTGCTATCATTTGACCGTTTATTCTTTCAAACTGTTTAAGCTTAAATTTCAATGTTTTAATATGGTCAATTGATAACAGCATCTTTTCAATTACAGCACGGGATGTGATCCCTTCACCTTCTGGTTTTCCAATATTTTGAGGAAATGCTGTCAGGTTGAATAAAACGAAAAATATAGCGATACTAATATTATACTGAATGAACATGAGTTTGTAATAAATAATATATAGAAATCTCAAAAATTTTAATAAAAAACCACAGATTACACAGATTTACTCATGAAAATAATTTATTTTTAAAGGTATTCGTGAACCCGCATCTATTACAAATGAACATTATAGGTTCAAATGTATTTTATATTACAATTATCATTTTTGAGTTTAAAAAACATGCGGGTTTCACTGATATTATGGGGTTTTTAGTTTATTAGTTATTTGTTATAGTTATTTAGTTTCTGGTTTTGGTTTTTTAGTCTTTGGTTTGCTTTTTGTATTTTCCAGAGTATTTAATTGGAAAAAAATGTTCAGAAGATTATCAACGCACTGATGGCATAATGATCAGACAAGTCTTTGTTTTTTTCGTTCCAAAGTTGCTGAAAATTTTTCACTTTTCTTATAAATTTTTTGGTTGGCTTCCATTTGATTTGCGGAGGACGGTCTTTATAAAATTGCAAGTGCCTGCAACCCTCACCTTATTCTTTACTATCATCAATGCCCTTTTCAACTTCTTCCAAAAACAGCAATTGCACGGCTTCATCAAGGGTAGGAGTAATATTTAATATAGTATCCAATTGAGCTATGGTTATTAGCTTCTTTACCGGATACTGCAAGCCGGTAAGCACAAATGTGCCTTCTGCATTCTTGCAAAGGCGGTTGGCTATTAAAACAGCGCTTAATCCCGAAGAATCGCAATAACGGCATTCACAAAGGTCAATGATAATATTCTTCTCCCCACCGGCATTTATCATTACAAGCTCTGATTTCAATGAGGGAGAAACGCGGCTGTCCAATTTCTCAACACAAACGGTAACCAATGTGTGTTTTTCTTTTTTTTCTATTTTGAAATTATTCTCCATGGATAAGAAGGTTTGGACAAAAGTATGAAAATATATTCATGAGATTAAAAGAAATTTCAAAAATTTCTTATTGATAAACAATCTTTCTGGTAAATACTCTGTAATCTGTTACAATCTGCACATAATATATCCCTTTGGCATAATCGCTTATATCAATTTTCAGACCTGTCAGGGTTTCGAACCCTGACAGGTCTTTGTTAAATACCAACCGCCCGTTAGATTTTTACTATCTCACGGGGTAAACATATGAAGCTATGTTCTTTATTTATCCCCGGAATATTTCCCCATAAAGGCACCTTCTCCGATAATATGTTTCTCCATTGCCTCCAGCAGCTCTTTTGTAGTAGCACCTGCTTTAAGTTCAAGCACCTTATCCAGTGCATAAATTTTAAAGTAATAACGGTGTGTACCACTGGGGGGGCAAGGACCGCCATACCCGATACTCTTGAAATCGTTTATTCCTTGTATCGCACCATTCTCAAGCGCCTTTTTTGCAGGAACATTTTCGGGAAGTCCGGTTATATCAGGGGGGATATTGTAAATTACCCAATGTACCCAGGTTCCCATGGGTGCATCAGTGTCATTATTAATAATAGCGATACTTTTTGTACCTTCCGGGGTGTGCCCCCACGAAAAAGGGGGAGATACATTCTCCCCGTCACAGGTGTATTTTGAAGGTATCATACCCTCATGAGCAAAGACATTGCTCTTAATATGAATTTTTGTTTTCCCGCCAGGGTCGCCTTTAACGGACATTTTATCTGGTGTTGTTTGTGAAAATGCGCAGGAATAGCATATTAAAGCTATTATGACTAATGGAGATGTGTTATTAAAATGTTTCATAGTTCAGTGATTTTTTATACAAATTTATATAAAAATTTTAAATTCATCATTTTCAGCAAAAACCCGGCAAACCGATTAACCGAAAACCGAAAACTGATAACCGATAACCGATAACCGAAAAACCGGAATAATTATAGAATATCGAATAATGACTTTTTAAAGTACCTAACAAGATTCCATCCTACTCAAAAGCACTGATCCCTGTAATATCCTGCCCCGTGATCAGCAGGTGAATATCATGTGTGCCTTCATAAGTGATCACTGTTTCGAGATTCATAATATGCCTCATGATAGGATACTCACCGCTAATGCCCATAGCTCCGTGGATCTGGCGGGCTTCACGGGCAACTTCCATTGCCATTTGAACATTGTTCCGTTTTGCCATTGATATCTGTTGGGGTGTTGCTTTGCCCTGGTTTTTCAAAACG
Source organism: Bacteroidota bacterium (assembly GCA_043811005.1). Taxonomy (GTDB): domain Bacteria; phylum Bacteroidota; class Bacteroidia; order NORP154; family NORP154; genus JBDRNO01. The sequence continues at coordinate 13,150 of JBDRNO010000075.1, forward strand.
CCTAAACGCCATGCTAATAATTGAGCTTTTGTGATACCGGTGATCATTTCCGATAGTTTCTTCTGGGTTAGCTGGAAAGAAGCGATCGGCTTGTCAAACTGGATGCGTTCCTTGGCATATCTTAGGGCAGAATCATAACAATCCATGGCAGCACCGATCACACCCCAGGCAATACCATAGCGGGCAGAGTTAAGGCACTTTAAAGGCCCTTTAATCCCTTTAACACCAGGTAGTAAGTTGTCTTTAGGTACTCTTACATTATCAAAAACCAATTCACCGGTAGAGGATGCCCTGAGTGACCATTTGTTGTATGTTTCAGGTGCAGTAAAGCCCTCCATCCCTTTCTCAAGGATCAACCCTTTGATCTTACCTTCTTCGTCTTTTGCCCAAACAATGGCAATATCGGCAACAGGGGCATTGGTTATCCACATCTTGGCTCCATTCAGCAGGTAATGATCGCCAATATCCTTAAAATAGGAGGTTATTCCCATTGGGTTGGAGCCGTAATCAGGTTCTGTTAATCCAAAACATCCTATCATTTCTCCACTTGCCAGCTTGGGAAGGTATTTTTTCCGTTGTTCTTCCGATCCGAATTCATATATGGGATACATAACAAGAGAACCCTGTACCGAAGCCACCGAACGAATGCCCGAATCACCTCTTTCCAGTTCCTGCATTATCAACCCGTAAGAGATATAGTCCAATCCCGCACCACCGTATTCACGGGGAATATATGGTCCGAAAGCATTAATATTAGCTAATCCCTTTACCAGTTGTTTTGGAAATTCTGCTTTTCGGGCATATTCTTCTATTATTGGAATTACTTCCTTTTGTACCCATGACCTCGCTGCATAACGAACTAATTTATGCTCAGGAGTAAGAAGTTCATCAATGTTATAGTAGTCAGGGGATGTAAATTTGTGGTTTTGCATTAAAATTGATTTTTTTTGAACACCGATTACACAGATTTTTTATGATTACACAGATTATATAAACCAACCATTCAAATTCCTACAAATATAGCCAAAAAAAGTTACCCAACGTAGTCCATTTTTTATTAATTTTAACGGCTTTTTATTTCCGAGAGGCAGACAATTTTTTACCTAAGTATTGATTAGCTGAGTTTCAGTTTATCAGTTATCGGTTTTCGGTTCCCGGATTTTCAGGTTACAGATATACATATAACTATGTTATCGGCAATATATAAATAGATGAAAGGGATAATTTGCATATTGTTTTTTTTAGCAGTTTCAATACAAATTAGATATTATCAAGAATTTTGGGAAAAATAAAATCAGGCATTTTTATAATTCGATAGATAAATATGAAATTAAAACCGGCAAACCGATAAACCGAAAACCGATAACTGACAACTGAGAAACCGGATAACCAACCATGCAATAATATAACACTGTAACAATTCAACCAATCAACAAATCAATAAATCACCAAATACATTAATCAATCATGCCCGACAAAAAAGACAAACATGTATTAACAGATGGCTCCATGATAATAATAGAAGCCCTTGTAAGTTCAGGAGCCGAGGTTTTTATAGGATATCCCATAACTCCTGCAAATTTACTGTATGCTTATGCCAGTCAACGATTTCCCATATTCCTGCCGGCATCTGATGAGATAACCGCACTTCAGTGGGTATCGGGCTTTTCTGCAACAGGCAAATTTGCTGTTACAGCCACTTCTTTCCCTGGGTTTGCCCTTATGATTGAGACGATCAATATGGCGGTTATGATGGAATTACCGATGGTAATTGTTATTGCTCAGCGACTGGGACCAAGTACCGGATCGGCAACTGCCAATGCACAAGGAGACCTTTTTCTTTTACGCGGTTGCGTATCCGGAGGTTATCAAGTTCCGGTTTTCTGCCCATCTGATTTTATAGATTGTTGGGACCTGTCTTATAAAGCGCTCTCTACAGCCGTAGAATTACGCACCCCGGTAATCCTTCTTACCTCTAAGGAAACAGTAATGACCAACCAGAGTGTAAATCTCTCACAGTTTCGCTCAATTACACCAGTAAAGAAAATTTTTTATAGTAAAAAATCAACTTATATACCTTACCATGCTGATAATGAGCATTCGGGAGTTCCTCCATTTTTACCATTGGGCAACAATAACCACCAGGTTCGAATTAATGCTTCAACTCATGATTCTTATGGTTTTATCAAAAAAGCAACCCCGGAAGCAATGGCAAATACAAAACGGCTTAGGGAAAAGATAGAATCACATTTTAGCAAGCAAGAGATCACGGCAAGCGGTTCAGAGGATACAATTTATCATTTGGATAATGAGGAGGGTTCCGGCACAATTGTTGTAACTTATGGGATCACTTCAAATGCCGCCCGTGAAGCAGTAAAAATACTCAGGGCTGATGGCTGCAAAGTATCCCTTTTCATCATTAAGGCATTACTGCCTGTTTCTCCATTAATTATGGAAATTATTAACAGGTACAGAAACATAATTTTTGTTGAAGAGAATTTACCCGGTATGTTACAGGAAATTTTATTCGGACAAACGAAAAATAAATTTCATAGAAGTGTAAACAAAATCGGTGAGATGATCAGCCCTACTGAAATAATAAATGGAGTTCGTCAAAATAATGGGTAGTTGAGTCCGCAAGTTGGAGGAAGGAAAAGCTTGGAGAGGATGTGCGAATTATGATGTAAGATGTACGATTTACGATGTCCGATTTAATTAAAGTGAGTTTGATATGAAAGAACATAGTTTCTCAAATTAATTAATGTTTTTTGAAATTCCCATACAATTAATTATAAATTTTTGCAATGACTCATAATAAAATACCAAGCACCTTTAGAACAGAGAAAGAGGTCCCTTATTGCCCTGGCTGCGGACATAATATAATTACAAACAATATTACCAAGGCGTTGGAAAAAATTGGACTAAGTCCCCTTGATGTAATTATAACAAGCGATATTGGTTGTTGCGGAATAATAGATCCACTTTTTACCTGTCATACGATTCATGGATTACATGGAAGATCTACAGCTTTGGCAATGGGTGTTTCATTGGGCTTAAGCTCACAGTACCTGTCCGAAAACGAAAGCCATAGTGATAAAAAGGTTATTGCGATTCAGGGGGATGGTGGCGCTACGATCGGTCTGCAGCATCTTTTAGAGGCAGCAAGGCAAAACGTTGATATGACTCTTTTTGTCTGTAACAATATGGTATATGGAATGACCGGCGGACAGATAAGCGGACTTTCAACCTCAGAATTCAAATCAATTAAAATGCCAGATGAGAGCGGTGTTCCTCCTTATAATATTTGCGAACTTGCTCATAGTGCAGGGGCTTCATATAGCTCTCGTATAATTGCTAAGGGTGATTTTTCCGATCAATTGGTAGAAGCCATTGAAACCAAAGGTTTTTCAATTGTAGAGATTGATGGCTTGTGCCCGGCTTATGGAGTGAAAAAGATAAACGAATTGTACAAGACACCGTTTAAAGAGGAAACATTAAACAATGACAGGGAACAGCATAAAATTCATATCAGAAAATCTCATTCGCTGTTTGATTCCATTACGTCCGTTGTGCCGGGCTTAAGGGAGGGAACCGGCTTACCCGATATCTCAACTGGCATGCAAACACGGAGGGAAATAATAATAGCCGGCTCTGCAGGCGAAGGTGTTCAATCAGCAGCCGACCTGCTTTCTTTTGCAGGAATGGCTTGCGGATTTAATACTACCAAAAAGGGCGAATATCCAATTACTGTTGGAACAGGTTTCTCTGTAGCAGAAGTAATAATCTCCAGCGATAAAATATATTATACAGGTATTGAATATCCTGACGTATTTATTATTACATCAGTTGAAGGTTTAGAAAAAGTTAAGAGCCGGATTAACAAAAATTCCCTTATCATAGCTGATAAGAGCCTGGACATCCCTGATGGAATAGAGGCAATTACTGATGACTTTCGTAAAATGTCCGGCAGGAAAGGGGCTATTCTTACTGCAATAGCGTTTTGGCTTCAATATAGTAAACTATTCCCCGTGGAAGCATTAATAGATGCAGCCAAAACACATAAACATGCTGATAAACTGGTCTCTGCTATAGAAAACATTAATATCCATACATCGGGATAGAGATTATTTTGAGTATGTATTAAAAAAAGGTTAGAAACACGATGCCAATATACTAATGATACTAATGACACTAATTAGTTATTCGCATCAATATAATATAACTGTTTCATTATGCAGATTGAGGATCTCACTATAACATCATCTTCTTCCATCCCAAAACCTAATAATACTTTATTCGACACTCATTTGTTAACGCCTGTTGAGTTTAAACATGAACAAAAATTTCCTGCAACAGAGGATTGGATTTTGGGTGTGTTAATAGGTGTGTTCATAATTCTTGCCTGGGTACGAGTAAACCACGGCAAAAGGTTCAGGCAAATCGTAAATGCTTTCATTTACAACAGATATATCAATTACATAATCAAAGAAAATGATTCACTGATGCAAAGAGCATCAATTGCACTAAACATAGTATTTCTATTAGTAATTTCATTATTTATTTGCCAAATAAGTTCATTTTATAATTGGAGCTTTTCTCAAAGTGAGCCATTGATATATATTCACCCTTTTTTTCAAATTTTGTTTGTAATTCTTGTCATTTATCTTGTAAAAATGATTCTGCTCAGAATAATTGGATTAGTATTAAAAGCCCAGGAAAAATTTTTAGAGTACAGTTTAAATGTTTTCCTGTTAAACAAAATATTAGCCATTGCATTACTACCAATTGTTATTTGTCTTGCATTTATGCCTCAAATTGATCGGGTTCTGATCAAAACAGGACTGGTTTTATGTATTTGTATATATGCTTACCGATTAATTCGGGGATTAATTATTGGAAGTTCTGATATAAAATTTTCCAAATTCTATTTATTTTTATATCTTTGCACCCTCGAAATTTTACCACTAATTGTTTTTATTAAGATTTTTAAAGATAGATTTTAATAGAAAACATCATAGATTCCTAACATGTGGTAATTGTAATTCTCCCACAAAAAATTTTAAATAAAATTGGAAATTAAGACGATATTAGTTTCTCAACCAAAACCAGAGTCGGAAAAATCACCTTATTCTGATCTTGCAAAAAAGCAAGGTGTAGACATTGATTTCCGCCCTTTTATACATATTGAAGGCATTGGATCACAGGAATTCAGAAAGAACAGGATAGATATTAATCAATTTAATGCGATAATCTTAACCAGCAGAAACGCTGCTGATCATTTTTTCCGGATATGCCAGGAGATGAGGGTTCCTATCCGGGATTCAGTTAAATATTTTTGCGTCTCGGAAGCCATTGCATATTATCTTCAGAAATATGTTATATACAGAAAAAGAAAGATCTTTTACGGAAACCAAACCTTCGATGAATTAATTAAGATCATCAAGAAGCACAAAGATGAACAATTTTTATTGCCATGTTCTGATATTCTCAAAGATGAAATACCCGGTATTTTAGAAAAAAACAATATCAATTTTTGTAAGGCGGTTATTTATAGAACTGTTTGCAGTGATCTATCCGATCTGGCGAATGTTAACTATGATATGCTGGTATTTTTCAGCCCTTCAGGTATTAGATCATTATTTAAGAATTTTCCAGACTTTAAACAGAATAACACTAAAATTGCTGCCTTTGGCCCCACAACAGCAAAAGCAGTTAGGAAATCAGGACTTACCTTAAATGTTCAGGCACCTATGCCCAATGCCCCCTCTATGACAATGGCAATAGAACAGTACCTCAAGAAAGTGAATAAGAAGAAATAGATGACAACAGCCCAAAACACATTATAAATTTCTTTTTTATTTCACAGATAAAATCAGTGAAACCCGCATGATTTTAAAAATCACATAAGGAAAATAAAAATAATTATATATTCATTATACAGTTTATTATAATTTTATGCGTGTTCACGAATACCTTTGAAAAAAAATTATTTCATGAGTAAATCTGTGTAATCTGTGGTTACATTTACACCTTACACCCGAACTGTAACAATTATCCAAATGGACGAATCTTTTACAAAAGAAGAGAGATTATGCAGTAAGAAAATAATTCAAAACCTGTTTGAAAAAGGTTCTTCCTTTGTAATTTATCCATTCCGTATATTTTGGTTTGAAACAGAACTGGAAACCAGGTATTCCGTGCAAATTTTAATAAACGTTTCAAAAAAAAGTTTTCCCAATGCAGTTGATAGAAATAAAATAAAGCGTCAAATAAGGGAAGTTTACAGAAAAAATAAGAATATTTTGTATGAACACCTGGATAATAAAGGTAAGCAATATGCGTTGTCATTTATATATACAGCAAAAGATAAGGCAGGATTCAAAGAGATGGAAACTAAAATAATTTTATCTTTACAACGTTTAATAAAAGAAATAGAGGTTTAAGTTGTTATTTTTTCCCTAATACTTCACTTTGAAAACAAATCCTTCGGGAAAAATTTCAGTTTCTCGGTTTTCAGTTGTCGGTTTCCAGTTTATCAGTTTATCAGTAAAAAACCGACTGACCGAATAACTGACAACCGATAACTGACAACTGATAACTGACAACTGATAAACCGAAATGATCAATGATAAATTATCTACAACATTTAGATGATCGAAAATGGCAATAATTACCAAAATATTAATTTTAATAATAAAAATATATCAGCGGGCAATTTCTCCGTTATTTATCCCTGCGTGCAGATATATCCCTACATGCTCACAATATGGTATCGAGGCAATACTAAAACACGGACCCTTTAAAGGTGGATATTTAACGATGAAGCGGTTTTTGTCATGTCACCCTTGGGGAAAGCATGGGTATGATCCGGTACCTTGAGATATTTAAGAATAGAACTAACTGAATTGATTTAAAAAGTGAAATGGCATTAAATTTGAGTGAAGAGAAAATAAGATAATGGTGCTGGGTACTGGGTGCTGGGTGGTATGTAGTAATTACGGAGTTTGAAAAAAAATCTAACAACCCAGTCCCCAGAACCCAGAGCCCAGAACCTGTTAATTAAAAAGACAAAGTCAGATTTCAATATAAGTTCATTTAAAATATTGTAATTCCTATACTATAAAATAATCCTATGAAAAAGTTAAAAAAAATCCCTAAACGGCTTAAGGTTTTTTCGATAGCAATTGCATTGGCAGTTATATCCTTTGCATCAATCGGTTTTGTTGACAACTACTTTGAGATTACTAAAAATCTCGACATTTTTTACACACTCTTCGAAGAGTTGAATATATATTATGTGGATGACACTGATCCGGGTGAATTGATCAAAAAGGGAATTGACGAAATGCTTGAATCATTAGACCCTTATACCGTTTATATCCCGGAATCCGAGATGGAAGACCACAGGTTTATGATAACGGGTCAGTATGGCGGCATTGGGGCATTAATAAGAAAGAAAGAAGATAATGTTATCATAGCTGAACCTTATGAAGGTTTTCCTGCTCAAAAGGCGGATTTAATGGCAGGCGATATTTTGCTTGAAGTTAATGGAAAGCGGTTAAATGGTAAAAACACTAGTGAGGTCAGTGAAATATTGAAAGGACAACCCGGTACAACAGTGAAAATGTTAATTGAAAGAGAAGGTGAAAAAGACCCAATTGAGAAAATACTCGTTAGAGAGGATATTAAGATCGAAAGTGTCCCATATTACGGGATGCTTACTGAGAATATCGGTTATATAAAGCTGAGGAACTATACCAATAAAGCAAGTTCAGAGGTTAAAAAATCTTTACAGTCCCTTAAGGAAGAAAACGATATAAGATCATTAGTATTAGATGTAAGGGACAATCCGGGTGGTTTACTTAGGGAGGCAGTTAATATTGTAAATCTTTTTGTAGAAAAAGGTCAGGAGATTGTATCAACCAAAGGAAAATTAAAAGAGTGGGATAAAACACACAAGGGTATAAATATTCCTGTTGACATTGAAATACCTTTAGTTGTCCTTGTAAACCGAAGCTCGGCATCTGCATCTGAGATCGTAGCCGGTTCGATCCAGGACCTGGACAGGGGGGTTATTATCGGACAGAAAACATTCGGAAAGGGCCTGGTACAGCAAACACGGCAGCTTAGTTATAATGCACAGTTAAAAGTCACAACAGCAAAGTATTATATTCCCAGTGGCAGATGTATTCAAGCGTTGGATTACACCCATAGAGACGAAGACGGTAGTGTGGGGGAAATACCCGATTCATTAATTTCTGAATTTAAAACAAAAAACGGACGTTTAGTCTATGACGGAGGTGGCATCATCCCTGATATTCAACTTGAAGATAAAAAGCAAAGTAATATCACAAAGAGTTTGAGTTCTAAATATTTAATCTTTGATTATGCTACAAAATACAGATCAGAGCATCCAACAATTCCACCTCCAAAAGAATTTGAAGTTTCAGATGCTGATTATAACGAATTTGTGGCTTTTTTAGCTGATAAGGATTATGATTATACAACAAAAAGTGAACGGAAAATAAAAGAGTTGAAAGAAGCAGCTATAAAAGAAAAATATTTCGAGGATGCTGAACAGGAATACGAATCATTAAAAAAGAAGATCAACCACAGCAAAGAAGATGACCTGAAAAAATTTAAAGATGAGATCATGAGGTCGCTGGAATCAGAAATAGTTACAAGATATTTTTTCCAGAAAGGAAGAATAGAAGTGTTGCTGAAGAAAGACCCTGAAATAAAAAAAGCAGTTGAGGTATTGAATGATAGTGCTCTGTATGCTTCTATCCTGGATGGTTCTGCAAAATTAATTGAGGAACAGGAGTAGAGTGAAAATTATCAAATGACTATCCACCCGGCATATAACGCAAATAATGAAATTTTTCGGCCCCAAGGATATCAAATTCTTTGTAAAAAAATATCTAAATGATAATAAGGAATTATTCAAAAATAAGATTATCATAGATATTCCCACAGGAACGGGTACTTCATCCGAAATTCTCACCGGTTTGGGTGCGCTGGTTGAGCCCTATGATTTGTTTCCCGAATTTTTTAAGGTCGATGGATTAAAATGTAATAAGGCAGATGCCTTGAAGAAGCTACCCATTGATAACAATCATGCTAACTTTGTTCTTTGCCAGGAAGGAATGGAACACTTTGAAAATCAACTTTTTGTTTTGAAAGAATTTAATAGAATCCTAAAAAAAAATGGAATTTTAATATTAACCACTCCCAATTACTCCAAATTAAAATCACGAATTAGTTACTTACTCGCAGAAAGTGAATCGTTTTTTAAAATAATGCCGCCCAATGAGCTTGATTCAATATGGGTGAATAACAGCAATGGTTCAAAAGATATATATTTTGGACATATTTTTTTAATTGGCATTCAAAAATTGAGAATGTTAGCCAAACTGGCTGGTTTCAGAATTAAGAAAATCAACCCTGTGAGAATAAACAGAACCTCCCTTTATCTATTGCCTTTTATTTATCCATTCATATTCATAGTAAATCATCTATCATACTTCAGAGCTCTAAAAAAAAAAGAAAGAAATCCCTGTCAAAGAAAAGAGAAGAGTGTACCAAGAGTTGATAAAATTAAATCTCGACTTAAAAATTTTGATCAATTCACACCTGTTTATTGAATTTGAAAAAGAATGTGAACTTGATGAGGTCTCGAACAATCTGTACAGCAAATATGAGAATTTTGATGTTGCTACGTTTAAATAATAGTTTTTCATGAAACTCCGAAACTGTTTAGATCACACCTCAATTTACTACTTCGGTTTGGTATTGATGGCAATCGGGCTTCCATTATCACATTTTCTGATGAGCATTTCACAGTTTGTGTTGGTTGGCAACTGGATATGGGAAGGTAATACCAGGCAAAAGTTCAGGCGATTCCGGCAAAACAAAAGCGCATTGGTCCTCAGTTCTGTTTTCCTGTTACATATCCTGGGATTAATGTTCACCACTGATTTTAATTATGCACTTAACGACATCCGAATAAAACTCCCTTTGCTGATACTGCCCATTATAATTTCATCAAGTGAACCGTTAGATAGGAAGAAGTTTGAACGGCTGATGTTATTCTTCGTTGGTTCTGTTTTATTGGGAAGTGTAGTCAGTATCTCGGAATTATTGGGAATCAATAATCTTATCAGGGAATTTTCAGGGCAGCCAGCCCGTCAAATATTAGATATCAGGAACATTTCCCTGTTTATTTCACACATCCGTTTCGGTTTACTAATATGCATTGCAATATTTACTCTTGTTTATTTTATTGTATCGGAATTTACTCATACCTTTAGGCATGCTGCACAAACCCCTCGTGAATACTTCGTATTTCAAAGTTATGTTCTCTATTCCAATTCACAAAATGTCCTCAAGATCATTATTTACTGTTCATCATTGGCCTGGTTGCTGGTCTTTCTCTTTATCCTTGAGTCAATAACCGGACTGGGCATTCTATTGATAACTACAATGATCATCTTACTATATTTTGCTTTTACCCGGCAAAGGATAAAACAAAAACTCATTTATCTCGGTGTTATACTTGCCATACCTTTAATAATAATAACTTTTTTATGTCGAATAACAGATGCTCTCCTTACAGTCAACCCGGTAAACATTGAACGGCTTGACCAATACACTTTGAAAGGAAACAAATATTCTCATTACCTGAATAATAAAGATGTGGAAAATGGAAATCATGTATGGCATTATGTTTGCGAGAAGGAACTCGCTGAAGAATGGAATAAGAGAAGTGATATTAAATATGACGGGAAAGATCAAAAAGATCAATTGTTAAAATATACGCTTATCCGTTTTTTAACATCAAAAGGTTTTAGAAAAGATGCTGATGGTGTAAATAAATTAGCTGAAAATGAAGTCAGGTCAATTGAACAGGGGATTGCTAATGTCAACTATCAAAATGCACCCGGTTTGATAGTCAGGTTACAGGAAATTATATGGGAATTTAACCATTATATGAAGGGGGGTGAGCCGGGGGGTCATTCGGTCGTACAACGCACACAATTCTGGAAAGCTGCAATTGGCATCATTGAAAAAAATCCCCTCACAGGTGTTGGTACCGGAGATGTGAATACAGCATTTTTTATGCAGTATGATAAAATGAGCTCGCCATTAGATAATAAGTTCAGAAAAAGAGCACACAACCAGTATTTGACTATGGCAGTTGCTTTTGGTATTTTCGGCTTATGCTGGTTTATCTTTTCATTGTTCTATCCTCTCTTTGCTGAAAAAAAGGTGTTTGATTATTTTTATATGACTTTTTTTATAATTACCCTTCTTTCAATGCTAACTGAAGACACCCTGGAAACCCAGGCAGGGGTTTCATTCTTTGCATTCTTTAATTGTCTCCTTTTGTTTGGACGAAACGAAAGGGAAACAGTTAAAAACGGTTAACATCGGTTAATATTGGTTAATATCGGTTACATTTAAATATATCTAATTTTCAAAAAAGAAGCATATTTACGTAAGTTTGTTTTTTTGCCAACTGCCAACTGTCAACTTGAAGTATCGGAATTTAAATTTTTTTTTTTACTGATAGGTGTTCCCGTTACTTATTAATATTGCTTGCTCCTCGCTTCTGGCTTCTCGCTAAATCGCGTTCAATTCTATCAATAAAAGAACATAACTTCGTCCGCCAGCTGGCGGATATTGAAATGCGAAGCATTCACTAACACCTTTAAAAACGGACTATATGGTGAGTAAATTCCGATACGTTTTAATTAGTTTCCTGCCAAATTTTTAGATTTCGGCAACTCATATTATATCATTTTTGCCAGTTGCCAGAAGCGAGCACCCAGGCCTAAGTCTGCCGTAGCAGGCTTAGGTCAGCATATTAATTGATTTTTTAAGAGAGAAATACTTTAAGACTCATATCCAAACTTTTAACCGAATGAGTCAGTGCGCCAATTGAGATATAATCAACACCACATTCGGCATAATCCCTTATGTTTTTTCCGGTAATGCCTCCTGATGCTTCGGTTTTAAATTTGCCGTCAATGAGCTTGACTGCCTGCTGTAGGTTAGTGGGGGAGAAATTATCCAGCATGATGCGGTTTATTCCGCCTGTTAGGAGAATCTCTTTTACTTCTTTCAGGCCTCTTGCTTCAATAACTATTTCCAGGTCTTTGTTGATCTTTTTCAAATAGCTGTGAACACTGCTGATGGCATTTTTTATCCCTCCTGACATGTCAATGTGATTATCTTTTATCATTATCATATCATCCAGTCCGAACCTGTGATTTACTCCTCCTCCTATTCTCACCGCCCATTTTTCTATCACTCTTAATCCGGGGGTTGTTTTCCTGGTATCTAAAATTTTTGTGTTTGTGCCTTGCAATGATTGAACCATATCGTGTGTGGTTGTGGCAATGCCACTCATTCGCTGCATGAAGTTAAGCGCCACTCGTTCGGCTTTTAATATGGATCGGGATCTTCCTTCAATAATAAAGGCAACATCACCGTTTTTTACGTTTGCCCCATCTCTTAAAAAAACCTCAATTTTAAGTTCAGGATCAACTTTGTGAAATATTAGTTGGGCGAACTCAACTCCGGCAAGGATGCCTTCTTCTTTGATCAGCAACTGCGCTTTCCCGGTTACATCTCCAGGGATACAAGCCTGAGAAGTGTGGTCTCCTTCGCCAATATCTTCTTTTAAGGCATGGGTGATGAGTTGTTCGAGGGTCATTTAATTAATAATTTTAATTAAGAATGGTTTAAAAGTACAAAAAATAAATATACTGTAATTAAAATTAACAGATTCCTCGCGGAGTTTATCCTGCTATCCGTATGCCTATGGGGAGTGTATGACGTGGCGAAGAATCTCCTGGCTATTTGCACCTACTTTTCAAAGAACCATTTTCCAGCGGAAGCCTCAGATGATGTGTTGTGGGATGGGTCTCCCTCTCCTTCTTTGGCTACTGACAGGATAGACAGGAGAGGGTCGGGGTGAGGTATAAATACGCTATCTGCACCTACCTATCAAACAACTGGCAGAGCAGGCGAAGGCAGATTCAGTCGGAATGCCAATTTGTACTAAAACCCTACCATTATAAATCGCAAATTAAGCTATTCCTCTTCTTCCTCAGCGCTCAAGCTGAATTCATGAATATAATACTGATCGGATATTTTTTTCATGTAGAAGTAGATTCTGAATGTTGCTTTTTCGGAGGTTAGATTACCGATAACGTAACGGGCGCCATCTTTTGAAGAACCTTGATGCAAAATG
>JBDRNO010000076.1:0-2109 GCA_043811005.1 Bacteroidota bacterium
AAATGTATGCCATATAAATCTCCTTTCCGTCATTATTCTTTTACGTCAGAGATATTATATCATTTTTATGTTTATTTTGCAAATCCTTTTCCGTCTACATATTGACGCTAATTTAAGATAATTGTGACACAGTCTGGAAAGTGGGAATCCAGAAAATTGTGCTATCGTCGGTAAATGGATTCCTCCCCTTCGCCTCCGGCGAACCTACTCGGGAATTGTTTAATCGGGGATAACGAATTGCGGGAATGACAAAACCGAAAAATGGCAATTATGACACGGTATGGAACACATTACTTACTTTCTAACTTGAAAATTCTCACCTTTAATGCCTCATTTTCTTGTTTCAATTCCTTTATTGCTTTTACTAAATATGGAATAATCGCATCGGTCTTCATTCCAAGCATTCCGTTTGCACCTTCTGTTACTATATCAGGTAGTGTTTTCTGCACATCTTGCGCTATAAAACCTACCTGCTTTTTCTCACCATTGATATAGTCAAACTTAACCGGCTTTAATTGCTCAATAACATTTAATCCCGATTGAATATAACTTATATTCTCTTTTAACCGAATGTCAGAAGCATAAACCCACGCAGAAGAATTGAGATACCCTGTCCCGTTAATATAACATTTATATGTTCCAGGATCCGTCGTCCCGATGCCGACATTGCCACTATCTAAAATTACAAATTTGGAAACAGCACTTTTTTGGAGGTCAACAATCTTACCTGTACCTGTTTGATTTATCACTAATGCAGTTCCTGTTCCACCTGCATTAACAAGAACTGAACCGGAACCAGTATCACCAGTACCAAAACTTGTTTCTGTACCTGCTACTACGGTAATATTGGCATCAGAATTGACATAGGAGCGAAGATATACATCATCAATATAAGTATCTGAATTATCATTTCCAGTTAGTCTTAAGGCAGTAATATTATTAGTTAGTTCCCCAGCGATTAACTCCCATGTAGCTCTTTGAGTGCTATCAATATCAAAAAATCTCAAGGTCGTGTTGTGTCTACTAAAAGCAGCTGTATACCATGTTCCAATCGTTTTTAATGATTTTGCGAACCAATAGTTTGGTGAACCTTCTGTAACACCATTTGCTTTTTTCCAAAATCCCCAACTATAATAGGGTTCCCAACTCCATTCTCCCCAATAACCAGCAACTTCGTTGGCAGTATCTTGTATGAACATTGCAGATGAAGTCCGAGAATTACTGTTGGCATTGAGTCTATACCTCCAATCAACCTTCACATTATTAGGCACATTTATAGTAGCTGTTATGAAACAATTTACAAAACCATTCAATCTTACTACATTATTTCCACCATAATTTACAATACTCGCTCCAAGATTATTTGTCCATTTTGCCAAAGTTCCTGTATTAAAATCATCCCAAAAAAGGTATATATTATCACGATTATTTAGACCTACACCTGACACAGGGTTGTTATATACCATTCTATATGTCGTTCCACTATTTGTATTTGCACCAATTACCGCTTGCAATCTAAACCGTACATCTATTGTTGTTGCAGAAAATGTTACTATATCCCTATCTAATTCTATCCAACTTCCGCCATTCCAATATTCCACTCTGAAGTCATTACCGCTTGATTGACATGGACTATTAAAAATAATACTCGCACTTGGTATGGTAGTGCCGTCAAAATATATCTTATGTGTGTATCCTACTGGTAAAGCATCTGTACCTGCCGTTATTGTTATTGTATTATATTTGCTCCAGTTCCCACCACCAGGATTTTGAAGACCGCCGGTATATCCAGATTGCCCAGCAGTTATTGTCCCAACTGTTACACGATTTGTCATCGTAACACTGCTACCACTTATTCTCATAATTTCGTTGCTGTCCTCTACAAATGTAATATAACCATCGCCAGTATCAGTTACCATAACGTTGGAATCACCAGCAGATATGCTTGCACCTCCTCCACCGCCGCCACCTGCCGCCCAACTTAATGTTCCTGAACCGTCGTTTGTTAGAATGGTGCTCGCTGTCCCTTGTGCCGACGGCCAGGAATACCCTATGCTATTCACCTTCACGAGATTGCCCGAAGCATTTACTTGAAATGTGTTGGCGCCG
>JBDRNO010000077.1:0-29353 GCA_043811005.1 Bacteroidota bacterium
ATTCCAAATATCAATTATCAAATGACCGAAACAGTTTTGGTCATTGAGTTTTTGAGCATTGTGATTTATTTGTTATTTGGTACTTGTAATTTGTAATTTTAAAATTCATCCAAACATTCGGACTTTATAGACGGACACTAATTATACCTCACCCTGCCCTCTCCTATCCACCCTGTCGGTAGCCGAAAAAGGAGAGGGAGATCCACCACGCAACACATCATCATCTTAAGGCATCCGCTAAAAAATGGTTCTTTGAAGGATAGGTGCAACCTGTAACCAGTTGACACTAAGCAGTAGGCAATTGACAATGACTATGATTATGACAAATATCCAATATCCAGCATCCAGTGTAAAGAATCCAGCAACCAAGCAATCCGCAATTATATCGTCATTATCTCTTTCTCTTTCACTTCCATATGTTCATCAATTGTTGCAATGTAAGAGTTGGTTAAATCCTGTACTTTGGATTCAGCATCTTTTCCTGCATCTTCAGCCAAGCCACTCTTTACAAGTTTTTTTAACTCTTCATTTGCATCTCTTCTGATATTTCTGATGCTCACTTTGCTATATTCTGCCTCAGATTTAGCTTGCTTTACCAAATCCTTTCTCCTTTCTTCGGTTAAAGCTGGTATCTTTATCCTGATTATCTCCCCGTCATTTTGAGGGTTAAGCCCTAAGTTTGCCTGTAATATTGCTTTTTCAACAGGTCCTACCATCATTTTTTCCCAGGGTTTTACAGCCAAGGTATGGGCATCAATGGCACCGATATTTGCAACCTGACTTAAAGTAGTGTTGACCCCGTAATATTCGACAAAAACGCTATCGAGCATTTGAGGATTTGCTTTGCCAGCCCTAATTTTTAGCAGCTCTGATTCTAAGTAGGCAATGGATTTTTTCATGCTCTCCTCTGTATGAGCTATTACAAATTGTGCTTCTTCATCCATTTTTATTATTTTTAATAAATCCGTCCCGATAGCTATCGCTTTACAAAGTTATGCTCTTATTAAAATTCAACCAGTGTCCCCACTGCTTCCCCTTCAATTACTTTTCGCAGGTTGCCGGGTTTGTTCATGTCAAAAACAATAACCGGCAACTTGTTTTCATTGCATAATGTAAAAGCAGTCAAATCCATCACATTAAGCCCTTTCTCATATACTTCGGAGAATGAGATTTTATCGTATTTAGTAGCTGATTTGTCTTTTTCGGGGTCTGCAGAATAAATACCGTCAACTCGCGTTCCTTTAAGAATAACATCGGCTTCAATCTCAATAGCTCTTAAAGAAGCTGCAGTATCAGTAGTAAAATAAGGATTTCCGGTTCCCGCTCCAAAAATCACCACACGTCCTTTTTCAAGATGCCTGATAGCCCTTCTACGGATGAACGGTTCGCATATTTGTTCCATCTTGATTGCAGAAAGCAAGCGAGTGTGAATGGAAATATCTTCCAGGGCAGATTGCAAAGCCATACTGTTAATTACTGTTGCCAGCATCCCCATATAATCAACCTGTACCCTGTCAATATCAGTCTCTTTTGCCTGAATACCTCTGAAAAAATTACCACCCCCAATAACAACAGCAACCTGAACACCTTTATCCGTAATGCTCTTAATTTCAGATGCATATTGGGAAACCCTTTCATGGTCAATCCCAAATTTATGTCTACCCGTTAATGATTCACCACTTAGCTTTAAAAGTATTCTTTCGTATTTCACTTTGGTTGGTTGGTTAATTTACAGTATCGGAATTTACTCATACCTTTAGGCATGCTACACAAAACCCCTCGTGAATACTTTGTATTTCAATGTATAAACCTGATATACTGTTAATTAATCCGACAGCTGGTGGATTTAGCAATCAGGTTCTTGGTTCTAGGCACTGGCCTTCGCAGGCTGTAGCCTGCTTTGGCAGGCGAAGGAGTACCCAGTAACATTATCTTATTTATACTTAACTCAATAATATATAATATCTACATTGAAATTCCGAGGCTATAAATTCGCATATCAGCATCGCATTCACTAATTTCCTAAAGCAAACCGTTTAAATGAGGTTACTCTCAAATCCTTATCTGCTTCGAGTAATAATTGCCGTATAGTTATTTTCCTGTCTTTTATGTATTCCTGGTTTAACAAAGTGCTTTCCTTGTAAAACTTGTTTAACTTTCCCAAGGCAATTTTTTCCAGGATATTTTCAGGTTTTCCTTCCCGTTTTGCTTGTTCTTTACCTATTTCCAATTCTCTTTCAATGATCTCCTTATCAACATCATCCTTATCAATGGCAACAGGGTTCATTGCTGCGATCTGCATTGCTACTTCTTTACCAATCTCATCAATGCCTTTTACGGTTTTCTTATTTAAACCAACCAATGATGCTAACCTGTTGCCGGGATGATTATAAGCAAATACCTTGTCAGATTCTATGATCTCATAATGAGACAGCTCGATTTTTTCTCCTGTTTTTCCAGTTAAGTCGATTATACTTTCTTCAACACTTCTCTTGTTCAGAGTTAGTGATTTGAAATTATCAATTGATGCAGGTTTGTTTTCAATAGCGAGATCAACCAGTAAGTTTGCTAATTGGACAAATTCATTATTTTTTGCAACAAAATCAGTTTCACAGTTTAAAACTATAACCGCACCAATTTCCCCGTCATTAGAGAATTTTGCTAATACGAGACCTTCTATTGCTTCTCTACCTTCTCTTTTTGCGGCTATATTCTTCCCTTTCTTTCTCAATATGATGATGGCTTTTTCAAAGTCGCCTTCAGCTTCTACCAAGGCAATTTTGCAATCCATCATGCCTGCTCCTGTCTGTTTTCTCAGATTATTAACCTCTGTTGCGGTGATCTTTGTCATTTTTTAATCAATTTACTATGTTATGTTCTTACAATCAAGTTCAGTTATTCACTCTTGGCTGTCACCTTATTGGTTTCTATTTTAGCTGTATCTTTGCGGTAAGATGCTTTTCCCCCCATATTTGTCTTGGCTGGGGGTGATTTGGCTTCCTTGTTTTCGTCTTTCTTCGGGTAAATATTTACCTTACCTTTCCTTTCAGCATACAGGTTGGACACGCTTTTCTTGCGGGGTCGCAGTCCGGACAGATGATCTGGACGGTATGTACTATCCGGTTCTGTTTCGCTTTCTTTCTCTTTTTTTTCCGGTTCCTCTGATGTTTTCGTTTCTTTCTTTTCTGCTAATATTGCTTCTTCCTCTTTTTCCTTACTCCTCTCTTCGAGACCTTCCATAACAGCTTTAGTCATAATTTCCACTATTAATAATATTGATTTTGAAGAGTCATCATTTGCAGGGATAGGAAAATCAACCAATTTTGGATTAGAATTTGTATCAACCATAGCAAATGTAGGGATGTTTAATTTCCTTGCTTCAGCAACGGCTATGTGTTCTTTCATAATATCTACTACAAACAGGGCGGCAGGTAAACGCGTCAGATCAGCAATACTGCCTAAGTTCTTTTGTAACTTTTCTCTCTGCCGACTGATCTGTAATCTCTCTTTTTTTGAGATGTTCTCAAAAGTACCGTCAGTTGACATTTTGTCAATTGTTGCCATTTTCTTAACGGCTTTTCTTATAGTATGGAAGTTTGTCAGCATTCCTCCCGGCCACCTTTCGGTGGCATAAGGCATATTAACTCTCTTAACAAGATTCTCTACAATTTCCTTAGCTTGTTTTTTTGTTGCTACAAATAATATCTTTCTTCCCGATTTGGCAATCTGTTTTAACGCAGAGGCAGCTTCTTCAATTTTCTCCATGCTTTTGTTTAGATCAATGATATGAATTCCATTGCGCTCCATAAAAATGAAAGGAGACATATTGGGATTCCATTTTCTTTTTAAATGGCCAAAGTGTACTCCTGAATCCAGTAATTCTTTATAATTTGTTCTTGGCATATATAAATAATATTAAAATTTATGTTTTTCTATATGGTTTATATTAATATTTAACTTTTTGCATTTAATAATTAGTTGCTGGTTTCTTGTTACTGGTCACTGGGTTACTATGTATAAGTATCTTTATATTACTCTTTTTCTAAAGCTTGTATAAACAGCATGTCATGGCGACATGCCATCGATTTATCTTCTTTCCTAAAATTTCCAGCAGACTATGAAGATTATCGTACAATTTTTTATTTTTCAATACAATTTATAGTTTCTAAACCAGTAACCAGTAACCAGCAGCCAGTAGCCAGCAACTGTATCATGTTTTTATTTCCTTAATTATAAGTAATTATATTTTTTCAATCAACACAGGAAGCTATATCTAATTTATCGCTTACTGAATTGAAATTTTTTACGTGCTTTTTTCTGTCCGGATTTTTTGCGTTCAACCATTCTCGGGTCCCTGGTAAGCAAACCGTTTGATCTAAGTTTTTGCCGGTTTTCAGCATCAACTTTCACGAGCGCCCTTGAAATAGCCAACCTTAGGGCTTCTGCCTGCCCAGATACCCCACCTCCATCAATATTGACTTTTATATCAAATTTATCCTTGTTATCAGTAACTTCAAAGGGGCGGTTTATTGTTTGTTGTAAATGTATTGCGGGGAAATATTCTTTATAATTTTTTTTATTTACAACAATAATACCATTGCCTGCTTTCATATAGATACGGGCTACCGATGTTTTTCTTCTGCCAATAGTGTTGATCACTTCCATGTTTTATTTAATATTTTTAATAAAATTGATTTTAAGTACCTAATTTAATTTCTTTTGGACTCTGTGCCTGATGAGGATGTTCCGTACCTACATATACATAAAGATTTTTAAATAATTTACTTGCCAATTTGTTTTTAGGAAGCATTCCTTTTACAGCTCTTTCTACCAATGCGGTTGGTTTTTTTTCAAAAAGTTCTTTGGGAGTTGTTCTTTTTTGTCCCCCGGGATATCCGGTATGAGTAAAGTATTTCTTGCCTTCCCATTTATTGCCGGTTAATCTGACTTTTTCGGCATTGATAACAATAACATTATCACCACAATCAACATGAGGGGTAAAATTGGGTTTGTATTTTCCCCTTAGGTGCTTTGCTATCTCAGAAGAGAGTCGTCCCAGAACCTTGTTCTCTGCATCAAAAAGCAGCCATTCTTTATCAACAGTTGCTTTGTTTGCCGATATCGTTTTATAGCTTAATGTATCCATTTTTATTTATTATACTAATATGAAAAAGGGGTGCAAAGTTAATCAATATTCTTAAATACACAACTTCTCATGTAATGATTTTTAATTCTTTTCCAATTTTTATAAAAGCGCCAATAGCTTTATCAATGTGTTCTTTATTATGAGCTGCAGAGAGCTGAACGCGAATACGCGCCTGACCCTTTGGTACAACGGGATAGAAAAAGCCGATAACATAAATCCTTTCCTTCAATAATTTGTCGGCAAAGACTTGTGATTGTTTGGCATCGTAGATCATGATGGGAACGATCGGAGACTCTCCTGGTTTTAAATCGAAGCCGGCTTTTGTTATTTCCTCTCTGAAATACTTTGTATTATCCATTAATCTGTCGCGCAGCTCGGTGGTCTCGCTTAGCAGGTCTAACACGGCAGTAGCAGCGCCAACAATAGGCGGAGCCAGTGAATTGGAAAATAAATAGGGCCGTGATCTCTGCCTGAGCATTTCAATGATCTCTTTTCTACCCGATGTAAATCCTCCCAGTGAGCCGCCTAAAGCTTTGCCCAAGGTGCTCGTGATAATATCAATCTTGCCAATCACATTGCGATATTCATGTGTGCCTCTTCCTGTTTTGCCGATAAAACCCGAAGCGTGACTGTCATCCACCATTACAATAGCATGGTGTTTTTCTGCCAGTTCGCATATTTTATCCAAAAGTGCAATATCTCCATCCATTGAGAAAACCCCGTCAGTACAGATTACCCTGTGCCTGGCTGACTGGGCTTCCCGGAGTTTTGATTCCAGGTCATCCATGTCGCTGTGATCATAACGAAATCGCTGGGCTTTACACAGCCGTACCCCGTCAATGATAGATGCATGATTCAATGCATCGGATATAATGGCATCCTCCGGGCCATAAAGTGGTTCAAATATACCGCCATTTGCATCAAAGCAAGCAGCATAAAGAATTGAGTCATCTGTTCCCAGGAACCTGGCAATTTTTTGCTCTAATTCCCTGTGAATATCCTGTGTGCCGCAAATAAAACGAACTGATGACATCCCGTAACCATGGGTGTCGAGGGCTTTCTTGGCTGCTTCAATAACCTTTGGATGTGATGACAAACCAAGGTAATTGTTGGCGCAAAAGTTTAAGACAGTCTCGCCTTTAACTATTATTTCCGCGCCCTGAGGGGATGTAATTATCCTTTCATTTTTAAACAGCCCTGATTCTTCTATTGATTTAAGCTCTTTTTGAAGAAATGGTTGAAATTTTCCGTACATTTATTTTATTTTTTTATTTACAAATTTATTTAGGGGTTAAAATTATATAATTTTCCAGAAGCTATAATGTTTTTTATGTTTTTATATAAAAAAATAAAATGTAAAAAAAATTAAAATTCAGATAAAAAATGAACCAAACAATTTATTAAAAACCGTAACTTATATGAAATAAATTTCGTAGTATTAATAATAAAACATTTTATCACTTTTTAAATCCTTTAATTATGAGAACAACAATTTATACTATTACTATTCTATTCGATTCGCCATTTTGGTCTTGAACATTTATCCGGGAGCTTATCCTGGTTTTATCCGGAGTGTTAATGCCCAGGTGATTTTTCAGAAAACTTATGGAGGACCAAACTATGAGTTTGGTGTATCAGTTCAACAAACTATCGGACTAAAACCCAACAACTACCAACAAACTCAAATTAAAATTTACCCAAATCCATTCAGTGCTTATACTCATATAAAATTTAGGAATAACAAAAAAGAAAAACACACCTTGACCCTTTACAATTCATTTGGCCAATTAGTACAACAAAGTGACAATATTTCAACCGGACAAATAAGAATAGAAAGAGATAATTTGACGAATGGGTTATATTTCTTCCAACTACGAACCGACAGTGAAATAATTGGAAATGGGAAATTGATAATTAACTGACAACCTGTGTTAACCGAGCTGATAAACCTTCCCTGGCAGGCATTTGACCACTCCTGAAAACTCAAGGGTCAATAACATAGAAGCAACCTTACTGGTGCTCATTTGGGATTTTAAGCAAATGGTGTCTATTCCGAGAGAACCATCCTCTTTTAAAATATCTATCAGTACTTTTTCTTCAGGTTTTAAATCAACGAACATTTTCTTTTGAACGGCATGTTTTTTTGACTTTTTGTTTTCCCAGCCCATAAGATATTCCAGGTCTTTCACGGATTCTATCAAAGCTGCCTTGTTGATCTTGATCAACCAGTTGCAACCCTCGGAATATGTATCATTTAACCTGCCGGGTACTGCAAAAACATCCCTGTTATATGAATTTGCTATCTCTGCAGTTATCAACGCACCTCCTCTTCTTGCTGACTCAATTACTATAAGTGCATCAGGTAAACCGGCGATTATCCTGTTTCTCTTCGGAAAGTTCTCCCTGTCGGGATTTGTCTGGCTCAAAAAATCTGTAACCACACCTCCTTTTCCCTGCATCTTTTCTGCAACGGATTTATGCAAAGAGGGATAGATCCTGTCATGTCCATGTGCTACAACCGCAACTGTTTGCAAGTTGTTTTTTATAGCGGCTTTATGCGCACAAATATCGATTCCATAAGCAAGCCCGCTTACTATCAAAACATTGTGAGTAACAAGATCCTCAACTAACTTTGTGCACATCTTTTTGCCGTAATCACTGGCATTGCGCGTTCCTACAATACTAACTATTTTTTGTGCGTTCAAATCCATCTTCCCTTTACAATACAGCATAATAGGGCTATCATCACAGTATTTCAGGCGATTGGGATAATCATCATCTAAATAAAACAAGGGATGTATGTTGTTCTTTTGGATATAGGCAATTTCTTGCTCGGCTCTGCTTAATACTGTCTGAGCCAAAATTGCATTCGCAATCCCGCTTCCAACCAAGGGAATTTTTAACAGGTTCCCTTTTTTCTCCTTAAAAACGGCTTCAACACCTCCGCAGTAAGCAATAAGCCGTTTTGCCACAACATCGCCTACTCCGTCAATTAGAGATAATCCTATCCTATATTTCAATTGTTCGTCTTGCATTTTGATAAAGTTATCGAGCAATTGGCAAAATTAATATATTTATAAATCTACTAAAAACGAATTACACTAATTTTCACTAATTTCTTGTTTTAATTCGTGAAATTTGTGGCAATATTTCTTTTTCTCGTTTATTTAAATCAATATTTATGAACATCATAGGTATCATCCCTTCCCGGTATCAATCTAAGCGATTTCCGGGCAAACCTCTCGCTGATGTTAATGGCAAAAGCATGATCAGGAGGGTTTATGAACAGGCAAAAAAGGCAAAATCCCTTTCAAAAGTTGTTGTGGCAACTGACGATAGCCGCATCCAACAGCATGTTAAAAGCTTTGGCGGGGAAGTTGTCATGACTTCATCAAGCCATAAAACCGGTACCGACCGCTGTAATGAAGCAGTCCAAAAGCTCGGCAATGAAATTGAATGGGATGTGGTAATAAATATACAGGGTGATGAGCCATTCATTCATCCCGGACAAGTTGATGAGGTTGCCGGATGCTTTAACCCCTCCCCGGCCCTCCCCGAAGGGGAGGGAGAGCCAACGCTCATTGCCACCTTGATAAAACAGATAGATACAACGGAAAGACTCTTAAATCCCAACGTGATAAAAGTTATCATCAATAAGAACAAAGAAGCAATCTATTTTAGCCGTGCCGCCATCCCTTTTTTCAGAAACAAGGATGATACCCAATGGTTGAGCCAACACAAATATTACAGGCATATCGGGATATACGGATACCGGCTTGATATATTACGGCAAATTACCCGGCTTGAACAGTCCCCCCTTGAAATAGCCGAATCCTTAGAACAATTAAGGTGGATTGAAAATGGATATAAAATAAAAATTGAATTTACAGATTACGAAAGTGCGGGCGTTGATGCTCCGGAGGATTTGGTTGGGGGAAAGGAGAATTGATGAGTTGTTTTTTTTACATCCTTAACCAAAATTCCTTTTAATAATTTTTATTAAATAATTTTTTCCGTTTATTTGTTGTAATGAATATTGACCATCACATAAGCGAATTATTATATCAATACGATTGTGTTATTATCCCCGGTTTTGGAGGACTCGTTGCCAATTATTCTCCTGCCAAAATTCATCCGACACAGCATACCTTCAGTCCTCCTTCAAAGAATATCAGCTTTAATAAAAATCTGAATAATAATGACGGCTTGCTGGCAAATTATATTGCAGGTAAAGAGAACATTACATACACTGAAGCAAATAAGATCATTTTTTCTTTTACCGAAACTTGCAATGATAACCTGAATAGAGGCGAAAAGGTCGGAATAAAAAATATCGGCACCTTTTATTATGATGTTGAACAAAATATTCAATTCGAACCCGACAGGTCTGTAAATTATCTGACTGACTCTTTTGGGCTAACCATCTTTCAATCACCTCCTATAAAGAGAGAGACCATTGAGAAAAAGATTGAGAAGCGATTCATAGACAGACCTCCTGTTTCTTCTGAGAGAAGAAGAGCCAGGTTAAAAAAATACTGGCCTGCTTTGGTTGCCATACCCATCCTTTTTTTGATCTTCTGGATCCCGTTGAAAACCAATTTATTGGATGATCTTTCCATTAATTACTCTGCTTTTAATCCCTTTGCAGGCAGCCGTGAGACCTTATATCTTCCGCGAAGTGAAGAAGAAAGGATAATCCCTGACCTTCCTGATGAAAAAGACCCGTTAGAAAGCTGGCTTGCTTCGGCTACTGCTCCTAAAGAACCTGTTGAAGCAGCTCCAAAATTTTCTGAAGAGAAAAAATACCACATAATCGGAGGATGCTTTCAATATTTAGGCAACGCAAAACGGCTCATGAAAAAATTAAAAAAAAGGGGATTTGATGCCCAAATAATTGGACAAAACAAAAGGGGATTGTACAGGGTGAGCTATGGCGGATTCACTACCAGAAAGGAAGCGAAAAAAGTGCTTGCCAAAGTGAGGGCTAAATATATAAAGTCCGCCTGGTTGTTTGTGAAATAATAAATTCTGCCTTATTCCTATCGTAGTGAAGCTACAAATAAATTTTTCATGTTGCAGGTATTCTATTAATATCAATTGGATTTTTATTGATTATAAACTTGTAGGTAAAATTGAATTAGAAAAAGATATATGAAGAAACAATTTATAATAGACTGGATTGATACGGAAGCGGGGAAAATACCAAAAGTATCAACCACGCTCAATAAGGCAGATAAATGGAATGATCTTAAGGTAAGATTAGCTCACAATCGTAATGATTATCAAGTAGAACCGGGCATTTATGCTGTTGGTAATCCTGATACAGACTCTATAGTTTTAGTTTCGGCAAATTATAAGCTTAGTTTTGATGTTTTGCGCAAGGAACTGAATGGACTTGATGCATGGATATTAGTGCTTGACACTAAAGGCATCAATGTTTGGTGTGCTGCGGGAAAAGGCACTTTTGGCACCAATGAATTGGTAAACCGGATTAAAACTACACAACTTGATAAAATAGTAAATCATAAAAAAGTAATCGTACCACAGCTTGGCGCAACGGGAGTTGCTGCGCATACAGTAAAAAAACTTTCAAAATTCTCAGTTATTTATGGTCCTGTTCGTGCTTCCGACATACGCCCTTTCCTTAAAGCAAACATGCACGCTACACCAGAGATGAGGCAAGTGAGATTTTCTTTTTATGACCGCCTCATTTTAGTTCCTGTTGAAGTGATTGTTTCGTTTAAATACCTGGTTTTATTTATTGCTGTATTTTTCATTTTAGGGGGATTAAATAATAATGGATATTCAATTGATATAATTTTTGATGAGGGGATCCATTCAATTATTAACCTGGTATTTGCTTACATGGCAGGAGCTATATTAGGTCCAATATTGCTTCCGTGGCTGCCGGCTCGCAGTTTTTCATTAAAGGGATTTTATACAGGAATCATCCTTTTTGTTATTTCGTATCTTTGTGGATATACTGGGAATAATTTATTTGAGATAATCGCATGGTTATCATTAATTGCATCAATATCATCTTTTTTAACAATGAACTTTACAGGAGCTTCAACATATACATCCCCATCAGGAGTAAAAAAAGAGATGCGTATCGCAGTACCTTTACAGATTGCTGCTTCTGTTATCGGGATCGCATTTTGGATTACCGGCAGATTTGTTTAAGGATATAACCGTAAAGTTTGATAAAAAAAGAAATTATATAGAATTGAGCTAAGTTAAACAAGATATTGTTGCTGGGTGCTGGGTACTGGGTGGTATGTACTAGCACTAAATTGCGTAAATTGTATTTATTATCATTAATTTCTCACAACATACTATATCATAGAATATCTCTCGCAAAGTTTTCACTAAGATTTAAGATTTTTATAATAATTAATGTTACAGAGCACTAGTTCCGGATTTGAGAAAAAATCAACAATCCAGAACCCAGAGCCCAGAGCCCAGAAACAGACGATTAAATGCAAAAAGATAAATGTAAAATATGAATGGACTGATATATATAAAAGATGTAGTTACCCTGAAATTAGATGTGGATAAATGTATAGGTTGCGAGTTATGTGTAATCGTTTGTCCGCATGAGGTTTATGAGATGAAAGAAAAAAAAGCGGAAATTATTAACAGGGATGCGTGTATGGAATGCGGTGCCTGTGCCCTGAACTGTATAGTAGAGGCAATAGAAGTTAATTCGGGTGTTGGCTGTGCAACAGCAGTTATATTAGGCGCCATTAATAGTACGGAACCAACCTGCGGTTGCGCTTCTACAGATTGTTGTTAGTCTCTTAGGAAAATTTAAACCCAACCCCGTTATTCTTAACTGTTGCCAGGCAAGTTATTGCTGAGGAAAAAACAGGGTAATTCCTTGCTTTATGCATTAATCCCTAAAGACAACAATAATTGACTAACTCCGCCATTTATGGCGGAGAAATAGAATGAGTATACATACTTTGGGCTTTAGCCCATAAAATGTTAGTTTTCAAGAAAATGATGGGCTAAAGCCCGATTCTAAATGTTTTTTCATAACCACCGTCCGCCAGCTGGCGGACGGAATTAGTCATAATTCATGTTTTATATCGCTGATCTACATATCCATTCTCTCTATTCGCGTGCAACCAGTAAAGCGCTCAATCTGGAAAGTCTATACCAATGGGCGAGAATAAAGGGAATCCATGTGGTGGGAACAGGAGATTTTACTCATCCCTTTTGGTTTAAAGAACTCAAAGAAAAACTGGTTCCCGATGGAAGCGGCTTCTATAAATTAAAAGACCCTCCAAAAGATCCTGCTATTCCCGGGATCAAATGTCAGGATATAGACGTACGTTTTTGTTTAACAACCGAGATCAGTTCTATTTACAAACATGGCGATAAGGTAAGAAAAAACCACAACCTCCTCTTTGCACCTGATCTCGATACTGTGTTGCGGATCAATGCGAAGCTTGCCGCCATCGGCAATGTAGAATCAGATGGCCGTCCCATATTAGGTTTACCTTCACGTGACCTTTTGGAAATCGTCCTTGAGACATCAGACCAGGCAAATCTCATTCCAGCACATCTCTGGACGCCCTGGTTTTCCCTTCTTGGTTCAAAATCAGGATACGATAGTGTTAATGAGTGCTTCAGGGACTTATCCGGCCACATCTTTGCCCTTGAAACCGGGCTTTCTTCTGACCCTGAGATGAATTGGCGCCTGAGCGCTTTAGACAAATATACTTTAGTCTCCAACTCTGATGCACATTCCGCACAAAAACTGGGGCGTGAGGCGAACCTCTTTGATACGGATATTAGTTACCAGGGCATGTTCAATGCCCTCAAAACGCGTAAAGGATTTTTAGGCACTTATGAGTTTTTTCCCGAAGAGGGAAAGTACCACCTGGACGGGCATCGCAAATGCAATGTGTGTTTTGACCCGGAAGAGACCATAAAGCACAAAGAGATCTGCCCATCCTGCGGTAAAAAATTAACAGTGGGAGTTTTACACAGGGTGATGACATTAGCTGACCGTAAAAAGTCACAAAAACCGGAAGATGCTGCTGGGTTTCATTATATCATCCCTTTACCTGAGATCATTTCAGAGATCAAGAGAGTGGGACCCAACAGCAAAGCCGTACAGAAGATCTACCAACACACTATCTCTGCCTTTGGCAATGAATTTACGCTTTTGAGAGAAGCATCAATAGAGGATATTTCACGCAAGTGCGGCACTGTCTTGTCCGAAGCAATTAAGCGAATGCGGCTGCAGCAGGTCAATCCAATCGCGGGCTACGATGGTGAGTTTGGTGTTATTCATATTTTTAACAAGGGGGAAATTGAATCCCTTTCAGGACAACTCTTTTTTTTCGAAGAGGATGCCGTCAAAAAAATGGATAAGAGAGAGAGTAAACATAACTTACCTGATACGGGGAAAAGCGGCAGCCGGATGGAATTACCTCATCCAACTTCAAAGGATGCAAAAACAGAAGAACCGGGAATCCCTTACTTGAATCAGGCACAATTAGCAGTACAACAGTCTATGAAAGGAGCGACTTTGGTAACAGCAGGGCCCGGTACAGGCAAAACGCAAACCTTAATTCATTGGATAACTAATTGTATCAATGAAGGTCATACCAAACCTGAAGAAATTTTAGCCGTCACTTTTACCAACAAAGCGGCAGACGAAATGCAGGAGCGGCTAACCACTCTTCTTGGAAATATGGCGAAGGGCATACAGGTAAGCACTTTTCATTCCGTTTGTTACAGCATCCTGCAAGAACGTTATCCCGACATAAAAACCGTATATGATGCTGAAAATCGCCAGGTGATCCTTCGTTTTCTTTTCCCCGGATCAAAGGAAAGAGAGATTAAAAAATTAGCAAGAGAATTAAGCAGCTATTTTGAACTGGGAGAAAGCGCAATCCATGAAGTAAAAAATGATACTGTAAAAGCTTATCGCCAATATTTGGAACAGCAAGGGGCTGTAGATTTAAATGATATCATCGGACAAGTAGTGACACTTTGGCAAAATGAACCCGAATGGCTGGAAAAATACCGTCAGCGCTATAAGGCAATTGCCGTTGATGAGTTTCAGGACATCAATTCTTTGCAATACCGGTTTCTCAGCTTGCTGGGACGAGATAAAAACTTATTGGTTATTGGCGATCCCGACCAGGCAATATACGGGTTCAGGGGATCTGATGTGAAGCTCTTTTTCCAGTTTAAGGAAGATTTTAATGCCCGTGAGATCAACTTAATTCAAAACTATCGCTCTGACAAAATAATACTTGAAGCTGCCGGAAATATCATTCAAAATAATGAATTAAAAAGCGATTTAAAACTTGTTGGGAAAAAGTCCGGCGGCAAAAAGATTAAGCTGTTCAATGCTACTGATACTATGAGTGAAGCCAGGTATCTTGTTGATGAGATCGAAAAACATGTAGGAGGGACAAGCCATTTGGTTATGGAAACCCTATCGGATATCAATGAAGGCAATTATGCCTTTTCCGATATCGCCATCTTATTTCGACTGCGTTCTGTTGGAAAGGAGTTGCTATCACATCTTAAGAAATCCGGTATCCCTGCCCATTTTGGCGATGGTTCTTCTTTTCTTGCCGAACCACCCTTTTGCGTCATCGCAGATATCCTGCGTTTATACCTGAATCCCAAAGATATGATTTCCTTAGATGGTGTTCTTACACACTGTTTGGGATGGGATAGAAAAAAGGTAACGCTTTTGCTTTCAGCTTTGCATGAGACTCAAGGTGAATTGCTAAAAGTAACTCCCACATTTTTAAGCACTAATGCTCAACAATCTCTAACCGGATGGCAGTCTTTTTTCCAATCCCTGCCCGAAACTTTTCAGAAAAATGGTGTGGTAGGTGCTGTAAATGAGATCTTAGAACATTATCTACCCGATACCAAACTGGATGAGAGCCAGCTCCTGAAAAAAGAGTCAATCCTGAGCCTGGCATACGAATCCCAGGCAGAAATGGAACATTTCCTGAAAAAAATAACCTTAAATCCTTATACTGATGTAGGGAGATTAAAGACTGAAGGTGTGCATCTGCTCACCTTTCATGCTGCGAAGGGACTGGAGTTTCCCATAGTGTTGATAGCAGGTTCGGAGGAAGGAATAACACCTTTGCTGAGACAAGATGCTGATATAGAGGAGGAAAGGCGCTTATTCTATGTGGCTCTTACACGGGCAAAGGATGAGGTGCAAATCACATATGCAGCCAATCGCAGGGAATACGGCCAGCTCAAAGCAATGGAGCCATCGCGTTTTATTGGGGAAATTCCTGACAACCTGATTGAACGGGTGGAATTAAAAAAAAAAAGAAAGCAAGTAAAACAGACCAAGAGCAGCTTTCGCTTTTTTAAACCAGATTTCCTAAATCTTTTATTAAGGGTATACCTTCCTCACCCGCATAAAATACACGAAACATTGTGCGCATTAAATTATATTTAGCTATTTTTGTGCATGTTTTCCTTAATTGCACAAATATCTATATATTTTGTGCGTTTATTAATAATTTATTATAATTTTGCGCGAAACATTGCAATCTGCACAAACATTAAAAAATGTTGTGCATATGAAATTGAAAAATTATGAACAAAATAATTCCATACGACCGGAACAAACCGTTTAATCAATTACCTTTATTGCCTCCTGATGATGAGATAATAATGACAATGCCAATAATGAAAAAACTAATAGAGGCAAATAAGTCGTTAGCTAAATTGGATGGGATTGCCAGCAAACTACCGAATCCGAATATGCTGGTGAATACAATTTCACTTCAGGAAGCAAAAGCGAGTTCCGAAATAGAAAACATATTCACTACTAATGACGAATTATATAAGGCAATCTCGACTTCAACAACAAATGTTAATCCCGCCACCAAGGAAGTATTAAAATATCGCCAGTCATTATGGTCAGGAGTTGCGACAATCCAAAATAAAACCGAAATTGGTTTGGATACACTAATCGCAGTTTACCAGCATATAAAGGAAACTTCCTTGAGTATAAGATCACCACATACTTTAACAGTTATTAAGAAACGCGGGAATACTCAAACCAGCGGACAAGTGATATACACTCCGCCAAGAGGAAAAGGAGTAATTGAGAATAAGTTACAAAACATGCTGGAATTCATTAATGATGATAAAAAACATGACTATGATCCGTTATTGAAGATGGCAATAGCGCACTATCAAATAGAAGCAATTCATCCTTTTTCGGATGGTAACGGACGAACAGGCAGGATATTGAATTTATTAATATTGATGAATAAAGGATTATTATCTCAACCAATTTTGTATTTGAGTAAATACATAATTGAAAACAGGGATGATTATTATGCAAATTTAGGGGGTGTAACGCAAAGACGATCATGGGAACGATGGATTCTATATATGTTGACAGCAGTTGAAGAAACTGCGAAATTTACTATAAGAAAAATAGAAGAGATATCCAACCAAATGAACGCGACATTAACATATATTAATCAGAAATTACCTCATATTGATAAAGAACTAGTTGAGACAATGTTTACTCAACCTTATATGCGAGGTGAACATATTCTCGGACCCAAAATAAAGAGTAGGAACACTGCATCAAAGTACCTGCATCAGTTAGGAGAAATCGGAGTTCTGGAACCCAGAAAAATGGGAAGGGAAATTGTATTCATTAATAATGACTTGATAAACATACTTTCCGGTGAGTAACGTTTTATTATAATATATTTTGTGAAATCAGTGCAATTCGTGGTTAAATTATATTTATCCAGTCAAAAATTTCCTGTAATAAGACGAGTCTCCGGTTTCAAGTATCTCCAGTATAATGGATTCTGTTATTCTCCCCACTCCTTTCAGCTTTTGCAACTCTCCTTTCATGGATGATAATGGCGTTTTTAATTGCGAGATGGAATATGCGGCATAACCATACGGTGAGTCTTTCCCGTCCATTTTTAAGAGATAATCAATATGCTCTAGAATGACTACCACCAAATCGTTTTCACTCAATATCTCTTTTAACAAGAGTTGATTTTGTGAGGATGTGTACGGGGAAGTTGTATTCATATATTAACTGAAGGGCTTTCCGGCTTAACTGATATTTTTTTTCGATCGGCTGATGGCTATCACATACACCCCCACCTAATAACATATAGCTCCGTTTGAAAGGGATGCGTTTCCTTTTCGGGCTCAGTTCCCGCTGTAGGAGCTCTACTGCATTTGTTTTTACGACCACATCTTTCCCGAATTCACCCTCCACATAATAACCTTCCGACCGCCCATCGCAATAGACGCAATTGTGAGTGCATCCCCTGTATATGTTCATCCCGTAATGGGAAATAAACCAGGAGTCTATCTTTTTATGCTAGCGTAAGATGGATTTTGCTTCTGTTTCCCTGATAGTCACGAAACTTTTTCGTCAATTAATCGTTATCTTCGCTATCATTTTCTTCATCTCCTTCGTCATCACGCTCTTTCTTCACTTCTTTTTTAATGATCTTACCATTTGTGTCAATGGCAACTTCCATTTCAACTTTATCTTTCTCAAGTTCAAATTCATACACTTTTCCGTCAGCAGTTTCAGATATTTCAGATTCTGCAATTTTATAACCTGAAAATTCTTCCTCTATGGTTGTTTTTACAACCGCAGGGATTTCGTTTGTACTGATTTCATATTCTGTTTCCATCCATGCACCATTGTTATCAAAGCTTGCCGAATATTCTTTACCATCCATTTTAAATTCGGCTTCCCACTCTTTTTCGTTTTCTTTATCCCATTTTACTTTCGTTGCATCTGGGAATTTTTTCGAAAATGCGGTTTTGAGATTTGCAGGGACATCTTTGCTTGTTTGGCTGCAAGCGTTGAAACTAACTATTGCCGCAGAGGCAATTACTAAAAATAATGTTTTCATTTTACTAAGTTTTAAATTATTAATTTAATTTGTTATCACGGCAAAACTACAAACCGATTCTAAAGGAATTCTTAATTGAAATTATTTTCCTTTAATTTGATAACCGATATTCCATTCTATAAAATCGGAGACATGAAAATCATATTTACTCTCACTTGTTTTGTTTATTTACTAATTTCAACAATGCAGGTAAAACAATTAAAAGCAAAGGCAAAGCAATGATAAATCCGCCAATTACTGCAATTGCAACAACAACCCAGAACCAAGAACCCAGAGCCCAGAACCTGATTATTAAATGTAAAAACTACAAAATACCGATATATCAGGTTAAAACATTGAAATTCCGATACTACATAATATGAAAACGGTTACTTTTTTTCACTAAGATTCTTGTCATAAGAAAAACGCATTAAAGCGCTTTTGTCTTTATCCTTTAAAACAAATTTATAAAGATTTTCTCCTACAGGTACTTTAACGTATATTTTATTTAAACTTCCCGGTATAAGCTCTTCATTCTTTTCATATTCAACTGTTTTTGATCGCTTACAAGAAAATTTATATGTATTTAACAGGGAATTATTTCTTATTAATTTAATCTTATAAACATTATTACCATACATAGAGCATTGAAATTCCCCTCTTACTAAAACCCTTAAAGTTGTTGGCCCTTTAACTTTTAATTGTATTGCCGTATCCTGAGTTAGCTTATAATATTCAAGGGTTTTGCTTTTACCAATAACTTTTAATGTTTCGGTACTGACATTATTTATGAGTTTAATCTCTTCCCATACCGGTTTGATTGCTTCTTTAAACTTAAAATGTGCATCTATGTTTATTTCCGGATTTGTTGATAAAAATTTTATCTTATGTTTTTCAGGCGGGATATCAATTGTAAAGGTTTTGACATTTGACGGTAAAAAAATTATTGATTTCTCTTCATAAACCGCATTTGTATCAATTGAAAATTTTTTAATCTTTTTAACTTTAACAATCTTATCATCAATTGTATATTTAATAAAACAAATGCTATCTGTAATTTTTTCTTTATTAATTTGCATGCGAACAAAAACCTTTAATCTCCCAGGTCTTTCGGTCATTAACAATGTACTTTGAGTAGAAGATAAAGGATAATACTTTATATGTTGTTTCCCTGCAATTACAGTTATTGTGGTTTTATTATTTAAAGGTACTATTTCCTTATTATTTTGTGCACTAACCGATTCAGTCATTATTATAAAAACAATAAACAGAGAATAAGTTATTAACCCTAAAAATATTGTTTTATTAAAATTTACTTTACTCATCATTAAAGTTTTAATACATTATTATTTATATTTCCTAATATTTCGCTACCTAACTTATGACCCTTTTTATTAAAAATAATGACAAATATTACACTTGCTAATAAAATTAAACTAACTATTGCAACAGTTGTTGTATTGTATTTCTTGACCTTATACAAATAACCATAACCAATTTCCGGCAATGGAACCGGGTTAACAGGGAGTTTATATTTTTTCATAAGGTTTTCAATACGTAATAAGTGAATTACCGGTATGCCTTGATTAAACATTTCTAACACAACTCCCTTTTTATCCGGGAGTTTACTGATCAGAAATTTTTTATTAATCCCGGAATGTATGGCATTGCCGTTAGCTCCTGATCCTAAACTTGCAACACCGCCACCTATATTTATAAAAACTTTTATGGGTTTTCCATGTGAATGTTTTTCAAATAAATTCATTCGTTTTTTTACATTTTCCTGCAGATTTTTTCCATTAATAAACTCCAAATCATTTCTATAAATGGCTTGTAGCGCCAGTTGTCGTCCTTTTATGCTCAAAGATTGCCCTATATCTTCATTACCACCGATAGAAGCGGCAACAGAACGAAATTTAAAATATCCGGATTTATATAACCCATTCTCCATATCCAACCACGTAAAATCAGGATTATTTGCTCCCCATGTTGATGAAGTAGTTGATGAAATAAAAATCGGTTTAATTTCCAATGTTTGCAAAGCTGAATACATTGCTATATTTAATGCAGGGAAAGAACCTGTCATGCAAACAGCAACAACATCTCCTTTTTGAACATTCAAATCTTTTAAAAGCTCAACTATTAAAGCGGCAAAGTTTGGGTTAGTTGTTGAAAGTTTTACGGGGAGAGATCCTCTTCCTGTTGAAATTTGTGAATATTCCTGTTCTATTAAACCTGTTTCATTCGGGTCGTTAATGTTATCAATAAATATTGCTTTTTCTATCCTCAGATTTTTAAGATACTCTTCTGCCTTTTTCATTAATGTCGCTGCTTGTAACTTCTCAATATACCAATCTTGAGTGGTATATACCTTGCTGTTTTCAACCAGTATGAATCCAAGTATTGCTAAAACACTTAATACTGCAAGTGTATAATTAGACCTGATATCGAGTTTGTTCATTGTCATTGTATTATGTTACCATTATATATGAGTATTACTATCAACCGGATAAGAATTGATGTAATAGATAACATAAATATTGTTTTTAAAAGCCCTTGTTTTACAGCCCAATGACCAATCAGCCCGGGAACAACCCATCCGACAGCGGAAAATTGAATGGTTGTGTAAGTAATATTAAAATCCAGAAATTCATGTGAGAAGATTGACAATAAAGAACCTACCAGTAAGGCTAAAACCATTTGTCTCCTGCCATATAAAAATGTATATTTTGATAAAAACTTTATTATTAAGAAGGTTAAAAAACTTATTAAAAGGGTACCAAGCATTTTATCTAAATGAGATAATTGCAGGGCGATATACCCCGGCACAACAATTCCCCCTGCTGCCATGCCAAAAGCTTCGACAAAAAACAAACTGATAATTACGCCTAATGCGATAGATAATTCTACCATATCATAAAAATTAACAGCCCCTCCTAAATCCTCCCCTAAGGGGAGGACTTAAAACGCCCTGTGCTCTTGGCTCAAGGTAGGTTAAACTTGAAAAACCCACAGGGTAAACGCCCTATGGTGTTTTTACTTTTTATCTCCCTTCCTTTTGGGAAGGGTTGGGGATGGGCTTTTACTTTTATCTATTAAATATTGAGCAACTTCTGCTCCTCCCATCCCCATGTTTCCTATTGCAAATACAGTTGTATTATTTTTTGAAACCTCAAATACCGTCTTCAAGACATTTTCCGGTGAGCACCTTCCCAAATTTATTATTTTAGATGTTATAATCCTGTTTTTTACAGCCATTGCCTTAATTGTATTTGTTGACTCACCTATTAGCATTATATAATCAAAATCCATATTATTAGCAGCCATTTCAATTAGCTGTTTAGACCTTTCAAATCTATCTTGTCTTGTGTTCAGTAATACAACGGAAATTTCATCATCTTCAAACCCGGTTTTTATACTATTCCAAATAAACAGGGAAGATTCAGGGTCATTAGCTCCAAAACCATTGAAGAAATTAATTCTATAATCCAAATATTTTATGGTGTTTTTAGTCAAAACCCCTTCATCCGGAATTGTTTCATACATGCCATTTAGAGCTGTTTCTTTATTTACTCCTACCGCATCACAAACGGCTAATGCCAACGCTACATTTTCTTTATGTTCTATATATTTAAAATGTTTCATTTCTTCATCAGAAACACCGGTTTCATCAGTTTTGTGAGCAACAGTATTTCGTTTTTTTGCAACATTCTCCAGAAGAGTAAAAACCCTGTTCTCGCTTGTATAAAATTTTTGATTTTCAGGAATAGTATTACTTAATGCTTCTGCCACATCGATTAGTCCCGGTCCCATAACATCCAAATGGTCAAGCCGGACATTTGTAATAACACCAATAGTTGAATGGAGCATTTTGTGCTCCGTAATTCTTTGATAAATAGGCTGTAACGCCATACATTCACATACTAATGCATCTGCTTTTTGTGCGGCAGCATATTTAACTATTTTTAATTGTTCACTAATGTTTGCATTCTCTTTTCTGTAAATAGCGGATTCTTTTCCATCAGGAAGTATAAGCCGCGGAAAAGTTCCGGTTACTTTAGTTATTGTTTTTATACCACCTTCTCGTAGTCCAGCGCCAATCAACCTGGTTACGCTTGATTTCCCCCTCGTTCCATTAACATGTATCCTTATGGGAATAGAGTATATTAGTTTTTGATGTTTTTTGTATTCAATCAATCCATACACGATGAGGATAAGAATAAAAAAAAGTATAATGAAAAATTCAACCATATAAAAGACTTTTGCTAATGAAAAACAAAATTTAGTTGAAATCCAATAATTTTAAGATGGTTGAAAGGATTCTCAACTCCTGATAAAGAAGGAGTATAAGGATAAACAATGTCTTTTATGCTTCCCGGTCTAATCACATTCAAATCATTCCCGAAACCTGAAAGATTAAATTCGTTCTGCACGGCATAATAAAAAACCAAACCTAAGTTTTTAAACTTTTTCATCGGCTTACAACTGAATCCAATTTTAAAACGATATCTGTGAAATCCGTTAGGAGATCTGTAGGTAGATACATTGCCGCTATTGTCATAATATATTGCCGGAACACCATTAAGGTAATAGTAAATTACGTACTGAAAAAACGGAGAAAACTTTAATATCCAATCCTTTTTGTACAAATAAATCTTCCCTCCGTACAAAAACCTTGTTTGATATTTATCTAATTGCTGAAAGAAAAATTGAGCATCCAAACTCTGCTTAACTCTTAATACAGGCAATATTTTTATTTTGTAAGTATATCCGGCAAAAACCCTGTTAAAACTTATTGTTCCTAAAGAATTAATATTCCTGTTATATTTATCATAGTATGGAGACCAGCGATAGAAATATTGAGTGTAACCTGCAGAGACAGAGTGTTTTTTAGATATTTTGTAAGCTAAACTTAAATTATTCTGGTTAAAAGAAAAACTCATAGGAGCATTATCAAAACCAAATAGAGAAAACAACCGGACACTATATTTTTTATTAATATCTTTAGAGAAATACAAACTATTCCAAATTTTGCTGCCCGAAAAAGTATCTTGTCCGTATATGTTGCTAAATATGAACAAAATAATAATTGTTGCAGTAATTTTTTTACTCATAAAACTGATGAAATGTCCTGTATCGTACATTAATACCCTTCCATTAATTTTGGCATAGCCCTACCCCTTATTATCGGCAATAACAATTTCTCCTATATCTTTTAATTCTTTTTTTGAAACAGTAATGTTTTTTAATATAGCTATATCGGGTGTCGAATTTTTTGTTGTATCTTTTGAATAGGCATAAATTATATAATCTCCTGGTCTCAAATGGTCAAATACAAACGTGCCGTCATAATTGGTTTTTACTCTATCGCCATAACTTGGGGAATCACCAAAAATAATATACACATACTCATTTGGAGTATAATATTCTTCTACGAGAACAGAGAAATCCTTATTGTAATTTTGTGTTATTAATTTTCCCATTATAGTAGCATTCCCTCCAAGACCGGGTTCTTTTTTACACCCTATAGATGTAATTAACATTGTGATTGCCATCCCGATAAATATCGAGACAATCAAACTGATTTTTTTTGTTTTCATAATAACTTAGTTTTTAAAAGGTTACATTGAAGTGAAATTATTCAGGAAAAATAAAATTAACGGAATCGGAAAGCGCATAACTGCCAAATACTCCAACTGCATCAGCAAATTGAGAAGAGTTGATGAACACGGGTTCTGCAAAAGGGTTTGCCTGGGCTAATCTTTGCTTATCCAGCTTATCATAGAACTCAAACATATTTTCATCACATGATTGAAGAAAAATATAAGCCACATCATCTTCATTGTGTTTATATGCCGGTTCTATTACATAAGACATTGGTAACCCATTTTGATTTACAGCGCTATAAATTGTTCTGCCTATTTCGGTAATTGAAACAAATTCTGCTCCTGAACAGGAATGGAAATCATTTACATCGGTAGTTGAACTGTCAACCATCCGATGCATCTCAAACCGGTAATAATTATCCATCGAAGGGTCATCAGTGAAATGTGATACAATACCTTCGTGTTCGCCATAAATATCTTGAAATTGTTCAATATATGTAACAGAATCCAGCTGAACTACAGATTGATTGGTAGATGTGTTTGCCGAATATGTTTTTCCGGCATATTCAATTTTTAGATGATAGGTAATATTCTTTTGTGTGAGTTGGCTGCCTTTGTAAAAATAATCATACTTACAATAAAATTCATTAAGAGTTGAATCAGGGAACAAAACATCCGAACCCAAGCTACTTGTTATTATCACATTAGCATCTCTTATAAATAAATCATTATAGGATTGTTGTGTATCGAAATACGGAATGGTTTTAAATAAATAAAGTTTCGGGATAGTGTTAGGTGTAAGGAGACATTGAATAGATGGTTTACTTTCATATGCTTGCGGTTTAATTGTAATATCTTTTTCGCAAGCAAATAATATCATCAATCCTATAATTCCGAAAGATTTTGTAGTTGCCGGCTTCATAATACTTTTCGTTAAAATTTAAAACTCCAGTTTAGACTTGGTATAATTGGAAGTAATGAAACTTCTTTTGCCAGAGGCAAACCTGTTACCGGATCGGTTGTTAAATAAACATAGTATGGGTTTAATCTGCTATAAACATTGTATATCCCTAATTTCCAGAAATATTGCACAGGATGATGAAATACCTTTCGCATATTAGAGCGATAAATAATATTTATATCAAGCCGATGGTAAGGACGGTAACGGTAATTATTTCGAGTTGTATAGTCGGAATAGGTCCCTCCATATAATGAACCATCCTGGGCGACAGTAACTCTTCCCAAAGGCAATGTATATGATCCACCGGAAGTGAA
Source organism: Bacteroidota bacterium (assembly GCA_043811005.1). Taxonomy (GTDB): domain Bacteria; phylum Bacteroidota; class Bacteroidia; order NORP154; family NORP154; genus JBDRNO01. Next base: position 24,924 of record JBDRNO010000077.1, read on the forward strand.
AACCCAATCCGCTGAAAAAACCCATTTTTTATTCAGTTCATAGACTGCTACAATAGAAATATTATGCCTGTTGTCATAGGCAAACGGGAATGGATCTCCCCGATTTAAAGAGTCAAATTGTTGCGTTGTCCGGGAAAGCGTATATGATGTCCAACCGGTAAGTTTTCCAAAACTTTTTTTTGCGAAAAATTCAATTCCGTAACTCAAGCCCTCTCCAAATGTCAACTGTTGGTCTATCTCTTTGTATGTTTGAAGCTGTGTTCCTTCTTTAAATAAAACCTGATTTTGCATTGTTTTATAATATGCTTCCACACTTGTTTCTATAGTGTTATTCTTGAAGTTTTTAAACCATCCTAATGAAACTTGTTGACTGATTTGTGGTTTTACAATTTTACTGCTGCTTATCCAAATATCTGTTGGCAGTGAGGCAGTGTTGCTTTGAACTAAATGTAAAAACTGATTCATTTTTGTATATGAGGCTTTAACAGAGGAGGATGCACTGAGTGAATACTTCAATGAGGTGCGTGGTTCAATATCCTGATACTGGATATTTTTATCAAAAAATACAGGTATCCTTGCTCCTAAATAATAACTTATCTTTTTATTAATTTTAAATTCATCACCTGCATAAAGTGCTATTTGATTACTATATTTTTCTGTTATGCTATCAGGTTTTATTGTTGTTATTTTCCCTGTAACAGGAATTTTAGATGATATTGCAGAGGGGATAAAAGTTCTATAGGAATAACTGGCCCCGAATTTAATATTATGGCTTGTATTGGGGAACGCTTGAAAATCTGTTTTTCCTGTAAGGTCTCTGATTCCTGAATAAAGTTGTGAATAATACTTGTCCTGCGTAGTTGTTAAATCATTGTGATAATCATTGTAAACCAATGATGTATTAGAAAATATTTTAGTTCCAAATAAGTGGTTCCATCGTAAGGTTGCCGTTTTATTTCCAAAATCAATACCATAATTTAAACTGCTTGCTGCTGTATAGGCAGCATTATCAAGTCCTGAAAACAGGCTTAAATAAATCCTGTTGTTTTGATTTAGTGAATAATTAATTTTAGCATTTACATCATAAAAATAATAATCAAGTGTGCTTTTTTTATATACTGCCTTCATTATCAGGTCTGCATAACTTCGTCTTCCTGAAGCTATGTATGAACCTTTTCCTTTGTTTATAGGACCTTCTAATGTGAGGTTGGATGTAAGCAAGCCAATTCCGCCATATCCGGAGAATTTGTTTTTATTTCCTTCTTTCATTGTAATTTTAAGAATTGAACTTAATCTACCTCCATATTCAGCAGGGAATCCACCCTTAATTAGCGAAATATTATTTAAAGCATTACTGTTGAAAGTACTGAAAAGTCCGTAAAGGTGGTTAGGATTATAAATTGTGGCTTCATCCAATAGTATTAAATTCTGATCCGCGTTTCCTCCTCTAACGTAAAAATTACTTGTTCCTTCTTTTCCGGCCTGAACTCCCGGTAGTAATTGTATAACTTTTAAAACATCCGTTTCCCCTCCGATTGCGGGTAATTCTGTAATTTGTTTAGTAGGGATTTTAATTATTCCCATTTGAGCTTTTTGAACATTTTCATCATTTCTCTCTGCCGAAACAACAACTTCATTTAAATTATAGTCTGAAGAAGCCAGTAAAATATCCAATTTATGATTTTTATTCCCAAAAAGGATTTTTGTTTGATTATTGTATCCTATGAAAGAATAAATCAACGTGACAGAATCTTGTTCAGGTATTGTTAACGAGTAATATCCATAGGTATTGGTTGTTGTTCCTGCTATAAGTTTTGCATTATAAACTGATGCGCCAATTAATACTTCTCCAGATGTTGTATCTTTCACATAACCGCTAATTGTGATTTTCTGTGCCTTAAGTGCAGGAAATAATGAAAGAAAAAATACAATTAGAAATATTGTTCTTTTCATAAAATTAATATTATGATTTTAATCAAATGTCTTAATTAAGATTATTAAATGTTTAAAAGGTTGGGTAAAGGGGTGAAAAATTGCATAAAAAAAACCGCTCAACAAAGCGGGAAAATTTATTAAAGCGGTTTCTTTATTGAAACCTGTACCGAATGCCCGTTGCCAACCCTATGGAATAGGGATAGGACTTCACCGGTAAACTTTTGTTGATGGGCGTAATGGATGTTCGCAAGCCGGGATTTAGCAGCAGCGAGAAACTCTTGAACAACCCAAACTCAGCGCCAACCCCTACCATCGCGCTGAAGTTCATATCCTGCAATCCTTCAAAATCCCCCGCCTCCACATCGTTGTTCTCCCCGTCAAAGTCCTCCATTTCCACCTCCATATCTTCACTCATCACAAAATTAGCCGAGAACCCTGCCGTAATGAAATAACGTGTTTTTCCATTGCCGATACGGTATTCCACCATCAGGGGAACATTGATAAAGCTCAATCGCTGTTTCGAATTAAATGACGTTTCAAACTCATCTTCATTATTTCCGTTTTGCTCCTCTAAGTCATTTCCGTTAAACTCAGTGCTGCCCATAGAAGTACTCAGCGTATAAATTCTTTCAATGGTATCCACCTGCACCAAGGCGTTGACCGGGTTGTAATGCTGCCTGTAAGTGCTGTAAAATACCCCGCCTTTTACCATCCACCTGTCATTAATATCAAAGCCCGCCATTAAACCGGAGGTATATGCAACCCCACCTTTTTCATTTTGGTTGAAATAGGAGGCCGAAACATCAGGATTTAGCGCAGCCGTATTGTTTGTCAACTGCCTGTAGGTAAAGTCAGGGGAAAAGAAAGCGGTTAGGGAAAAGCGCGAAACTGCCTTTGTCGCTTCCTCCTGCTCCACATTTGGCAGGTTTGCATTTGTTTCAGCAGTATCCGACTCAGCCGCTGCCATCGCTTCGGGTATATCTGCAATTGTTGAATTCAAATCGGCAGGAGCATCCTCATCATCTGTGCTTAATAGCGTATTCACAGCTTCATAATGTTCAATGTCAACTGTTGCCGCTGCCACTTGAATAACTTCATTGCTGACCATTGCCGTATTTTCATCTTCTGTCAAGGTTTCATCCCCCACTTCTTCTCTCTCAGTAACAATGTGTTCTGTGCCTGTGTTATCAATCTTGGCCGTTTCAGTTTCATGCATATTAACATGACCTTCTGATTCATCTGCTCTGTTGGATTCGACTGTGTTAGTCGAATGCACTGTAGTTGTTGGAGAATATGTCAATTCCCCATCGGCCTTTTCCATATTATTTTGTGCAGCACCAATACTTGTTTCTGCAATCGTATTACTACCACCACTTGTTACCGGTTTCCTTACCATATCTGAACCCTGCACAGCACCCTTGTTATCGGAAACCGCTGCATCAGGTATTGCATCAGTGGTCTGCACAACTTTCTCACTGTCATTCAGCCGCCACTCATAGAAAGCAACCGTACCCACCAACAGCGCCACCAACCCAATAGAAAGCCACCTTGCAAAGCCAAATCGCTTGCGGTAGTTCACCGCGTCAATGGTTTGCACACGCTCGTTCACCTTCTCCCAAAGCGCATCAGGCGGTGTTGTGCCATGGCCCTTATAGCGGTCGCGTATCAGCTTGTCAAACTCCATATTTTCCAATCGGTCGCTCATTGTTGTTTTAACCCATCCTTCTTACTGCTTCCTTGTTATTCTTTATTATGGCGGCTTTCAGCATCTTTCGCGCATCGTGCAACTGTGATTTCGATGTGCCCTCGGCAATGCCCATCATTTCAGCAATTTCTTTGTGCGAATATCCTTCCACTACGTAGAGGTTAAACACCTCCTTACAGCCCCTCGGCAACTGCCGGATAAGTTTTGTCAGTTCCACGGTTTCCAACGTGCTTAGAGCTGCATTCGCTTCGCTGAGTTCTTTGCCCTCATCTTCCCAATTGCTTAGTGGATAAAGTTTTTGTTTTTGCTGGTTATGCTGCAAGGCAGCATTTACAAAAATCCGTTTCACCCATCCACTCAATGCCTTGTAGTCCTTCAATTGCCCTATATTTTTGTAAACAAGATAAAAGCCCTGCTGGAATATTTCTTCCGCATCTTCCCGGTTTTGTGCATACCGATAACATACACTTAACATTTGCGGTGCATGCATATCATACAATGCTTTGCGTGCCTCAGGATTGCCTTTTGCAGAACCCCTCACCACCTTCTTTAAGTCATTAGGATCGATAATGCGTTTAATCATAGGATAAAGATACGACTAAAAGGTTGGGTTTATTATAAAATATTAGTATTTGAATTAAAGCGGAACACTACTTAGTGTCCGTCTATAAAGTCCGAATGTTTGGATGAATTTTAAAATTACAAATTACAAGTACCAAATAACAAATAAATCACAATGCTCAAAAACTCAATGACCAAAACTGTTTCGGTCATTTGATAATTGATATTT
>JBDRNO010000078.1:0-10966 GCA_043811005.1 Bacteroidota bacterium
CGGAGCCGCTGGCGGAACCAAATTCATTCCTTCATCACAGGCATTCTGGGTGAAAGCAAATGCAGCAGGAGCTACCCTGTCAGTTACAGAGCCTGTTAAGTCATCACAAGACCAGTCTTATTTCAAATTAAGCAGCCCGCCCAATATTTTCCGGTTGAAAATTTCCAAAGGCGTCTATGGTGATGAAACCGTGATACGCTTCGTTCAGGGCGCTACTGATGCTTATGACGGCAATTATGATGCTTACAAGCTCGCAATGGGGTCTTCTCCAGCGCCTTATATTGCCACTGTAACGGAAATTCAATTGATCTTTCCATCAACTCTTTGCCGGAATTGACAGAAGATAAAACTATCCCTGTCAGGGTTAACGTTAATACATCAGGAAACTATACTCTCTATACTGATGGATTTTCTGCTATACCATTAAGTCCATGCATAATATTAGAAGACATGTTATTTGGAGTGTTTACAGACTTCCGGATAGACAGCAGTTACTCTTTCTGGATCTATGACACCACTGATGCCCCGCGATTCCTTCTTCACTTCGGTGCACCGGTATCAAAGACAACACAAAATATCAGTTGTTTCGGCAGCAATGACGGATGGGCGGTAGTATCAGGACATGGTAGCGGACCCTGGGACTATATATGGACAACTGAAGCAGGAGATACTTTAAAAAATACACAGAACGTATATGCACCTGACTCATTAAACGACCTCTCCCCAGGTATATATTCCGTTTACGTTACAAATGGCAGCGTTCTCTGCGGGGATGTTTCGGATACAATTGCGATAACCGAACCTGAACCTCTAACAACTAATATTGATCACACAAATGTAAGCTGTAATGGTGAGAGTGATGGTTCAGCTACGCTCACCACAAGCGGAGGCACAGCGCCTTATAGTTATTCATGGTCAACAGGGGAAGTAACACAAGATATTTTGAGTCTTCCTGCCGGTATATATACAGTAAGCGTTTCAGATTCATTGGGATGTACTGTCGTTGATAGTATTACTGTTACAGAACCAGTTGCTGTGATTGCTAATTTCTCTGCTGATGCCGATACTGCTTATTTATCAGAAGACGGAACCGTTCAATTTACAAACAGTTCAAGCGGAGCTACCTCATATAGATGGGATTTTGGTGATGGTTCACCGGAAAATACATCAACTAACCCGGTACATGTATATAGTGATACGGGAATATATACAGTAACCCTGGTAGCATCAACAGGAATATGCCAGGATATTTCCTATTATGAAATAATTATATTGGATCAGCCAAATCCTGTAAGTATTGAAGAATGGACGATGGTGGAGGGACTAGGGACTGAGATTTCAATATTGCCCGCTGATAAGGGAGTGGATATTGAATTCAACTTTAAAGAATTAACAGGTGTAAACATATCTGTTTATAACCTTCTCGGGCAGAAAGTAATATCAGGCAGGAATTTTAAAGTCATGAGGGACAGAATCAGATTAGACTTGTCAGATGAGGTTAGCGGGGTTTATTTTATAAAAATTGAGGTAGCTGCTGAAGGACAGGTTGAGGATACTTTTACAGGTAAAGTTGTTGTTAGTTATTAAACCCTCATATTAAACCCTCAGGGTTTTGAAAACCCTGAGGGTTTTTAATATTGTTATTGATTTAGTTTCATCTTGCAAAAATAACCTTCTTGTTTGAAGAATCGTAAGGAGTAGTGACTCTGATAAAATATACTCCGTTTGGCAATCCACTCAGATCAAGCTCATACTTCATCCATCCGGAATGCCCCGGTTTTACTTTTTGTACCGGCTCTTGCGGATACTTGTATAATAATTCGCCCAATACATTATATAACTGTATCTCAATTTTGTCTGTTTCATCAAATTCAACATCAATAGTAATTCTGCCATCAGTTGGATTGGGGTAGATCACTAAACCCTCAATTATTAAACCCTCAGGGTTTTCAAAACCCTGAGGGTTTTCAGGAACCACAATACTAGCAGAATCAACACATCCATTAGCATCAGTAACAACAACGGAATAAGTACCTGCCGGTATGTTACTTATATCTTCAGTTTCATCTCCGTTTGACCATGAATAAATATATGGTGATATGCTACCGGAAACAGTCAGGTCTATGGCTCCGTCATAATTACCCTGTGTAGCTATGTCAATAACACTTGTTATATTAACAGCAAAAATCACAGTTATGGCTTCTGCATAGTATCCCGAATTTCCACAGGCGTTGCTTACCTTTAGCAGTACATTATAGCTTCCCGCATCATTGAAAATATGTTCTGGATTAATCTGGAAAGATGTACTGCCATCACCAAAATCCCAAAAAACATCTGAGATATCACTGCTATAATTGGAGAAAGTAACCGGCTCGCCAGCACACATTACAACATAAGGATCATAAGAAAAACTCGCCCATGGGATAATGCTATCATCAACGCAAATGGAATTAACAATACTGTCTATTCCCCCACACGAACTGGTTATAATAAGCTTAACATTATAGGTTCCGGTATCATTAAAAAAATGTACAGGTGCAACGTCAGTGGAAAAATTACCATCACCAAAATCCCATAACACATCATTGGTATCACTGCTGGTATTATAAAACTTTATTACAGTACCCGGACAAGCAGAATTTGGATACCTCCAGAAATCAACATCAGATGGTGGAACAGCATCTTCAACAAAAATAGTAACCGAATCAGAACTGCTGTTTCCACAGGCATTGGTCACTGTAAGCACAACATTGGATATTCCCGTATCTGCAAAAGCATGTTGGGGATTTTCCTGGAATGAAATAGTACTGTCATCAAAATCCCATAAAAAGCCGGATAAATAATCAGTGTTAGCTATAAATTCAACCGTATCTCCAGGACATACGAGAGTTTGGGAAGCACTAATAGAAACAGATGGTACAAGTGAACTGTCAACGATCATTGTTTTTGATACAAAATCACTGCTGCAATCATTATAAGTAACAAGTGTTACATCATACGAGCCCTGTGTTGAATATGTATGTACAGGGTTTAGTAACGAGGAAGTATACCCATCACCGAAATCCCAAAAACTGCTTACAGGGTCGGGATAAGAAGTATTATCAAATAACACTGCTGTATTCGGACAAACCGAATCGGGCAGTAAAAAATCTGCATAAGGTGTAACAGAATCCTCAACCGATATGATGGAAAAAAACGTGTCCACACCACAGGAATTACTTGCTATTAAAGTTATAGTATATGTCCCTGTATCAGTATAGATGTGTGAAGGATTGAATAGCAATGAACTGTCTCCGTCACCAAAATACCACTTCACTGAGGTTGCTGATGAAAATAATATATAATCAACATTTGTTCCGGGGCAAACAGGATCCAAGGGAGATGTTGTAAAAGACGCCCAGCCTGGGTCAGGAGTCTCTATGATATTGATGACATTGATGGCTGTAGAACTATCTCCTGATAAAGTATCAAAAGCAGTTAACGTTACTATAAAGGTACCAGACCCAAAATACCAGTGTGAGGGATGGATAGTAATATCTGCCTGTGAAAAATCCCCGAAATCCCAATTATAGACATGGGCGTCTGTGCTGATATTCGTAAAAACAACCGAATCCGGTTCACAACCGCTGTTGGTGAAAGTATAAGTAAAATTTGCTGCCGGTTGGGCATTTACCTGGGAAATAGATAAGGTAAATAAGGAAAAACCCCAAAATAATGATGCTTCTTTTAGCATTGTTATCTAATAAAAAAAACATAATCTCTTTAGACAAAAATACGAATAAAAATTAAAGTAACTTTTAAGTAAATATTTCGTATAACTAATAAATATATTATAATTATATAAAGTTATGAAATACAATTTTAAAAAGTTATTATCTGTGTATAAAAATGTGTGTAAAAAAATTTAAGTTTATTTAAAGATATTGTTTCCCATATTATCTTTGTGTAGAAGCTAATAATGAAAATCATAAATATACATAGTTTAAAACGACACTTATTAAACTTTCCAAAAGTTTCAAGCTTTTGGAAAGTTCTGCTAAGACCGAAGCGTTTTTGCCTGCTTGCCTGCAATGCGGGGAAACCGCATAGGTCTAAACGATCCCTATACCCTTATATCCTAATACCCCTCCTCATACTTATATCTATATCAACCACCGCTCAGATCCGAACCTCCATCCAATCAGGCGGCTGGAACGCTCCCCTGACATGGGACTGCAGTTGCGTACCTGCTCCCACTGAAAATGCCGTGATTGCCAGCGGACATACAGTAACACTCAATTCCAATACTACTATTACCGATTTCACCATTGAAAGCGGTGCTGTTTTAGACCATGGAAACAGAAATCTTACTATCAATGGAAATTATAAGGTAAACGGAACCCACGAAACAAATGCCAAAACCATTAATTTTGCCGCTGCGTCCAACAAAACCATTGACGGAACAGGGATGGTATCAAGCGGGTCTGTACCAAGTGGTGTCTTTATTATCGGCAACAACAGTAAAACCGTTTTATCTTCCACCAGCATTACCTTTTCAAATGTAGTTTTTCAACTCAATGCAGGGTTAACTCTCACTAACTATGGTACAGTTACTACAAACAGGAATATTACCGGACTGAATGCTGCTTCAACCTGGGTAAATGAGAACGGCTCTACGCTTAATTTTGGCAGCACCGCTTTATTAGCAACCGGAACGCTCACTGCCTCTGCCGCCAACAATACGGTTAATTATACTTATAACGGTCTTGTGGATATTAAAATTACCCAAGGTTCCGCTTATTATAACCTGGGCATTAATGGTACAGATGCAAAGCGGCTATTAAGTTCAACAACTATCAAAGGAAACCTGACCATCACCAGTACCCTTAACTGTAACAACTTGAATATCACTTTAGCAGGTAACTGGGATAATTCAGGAAATTTTTCCGAACTTAACGGCACCGTGATATTCAGTGGTAATACCACACAGACGATCACCAATTCAATTGGAGAGGAATTTTGGAACCTGACCATTAATAAAACAGGAGGGATATTAATCCTTAACAATGATGTAACTATTCCTGGAGGCGGAACACTAACAATGACACAAGGAAATGTTAATGCCACCCCTGGCACGTTGATACTGGGAAATGCAGCTACAGGTGAAGGTACTCTGAGCCATACATCAGGTACTGTTACCGGGAAATTTCAAAGATATATTGCGAGCTTTCCTTTTGATCTGCTTTTTCCCATTGGAACATCTACCCAATACCGTCCTGCTGTTGTAACCCCTCAAAATCTCCCTTCAACCGGCTCACTGATAGTGGAATTCATTGAAAGCGATCCCGGGAGAAACGGTTTGCCCTTGGGCGAAGTCCCTCTGTCACCTCCCGACAGCATCCGCGGTACTTTTTCAGAGGGCTACTGGCAATTTACAACAATTGGCGGATTAAACAGCACCAATTATAACCTTAAATTACTGGGAACCGGCTTTACAAGTTATACGATAAATTCTACAACCCGGCTCCTCAAACGCAGCACATCCGGCGACCCATGGACTTTAAACGGCAACCACGTTGATGCTGTCCCTGATACTGCCTATCGCAATGCACTTAACGGCTTTTCCGAATTTTGCTTTGGCGATACCACTCAATGCGACCCGCCTGTTACATCATCTATCTCAGGCCCTGATTCGGTGTGTCTAAATGATACAGACGACTACACTGTTGACCTGCATTTGGGTTCAACCTATAACTGGACTATCACTGGCGGTTCTGTATTATCAGGACAGGGCACAAATACGGCTACGGTAAAATGGGGCGGCACCGGACAGGTTGGGAATGTGCGCATAGTAGAGACCGATGACTGTTCCAGCGGCTCACCCATTGACCTGGCAGTGAACATTCATACATTGCCTACCTCCTCTATCTCCGGGAAAAACCAGGTCACTGAATATACAACCGGAGAGCCATACTCGGTTACTGGCAGAAGCGGCTACACATATACATGGACCATAACAGGCGGGACGCAAGCGTCAGGCGGAACTACGGCAAACATCACTGTTGATTGGGGAGGTGAAGGTTCAGGCAATGTCAGGTGTGTTGCAAGTACCGGCTGCAGCTCAGCAGACCCTGTTGACCTTGCCGTAGACATCAATGGAACAATTACCAGTATTGCTCCGGGCGCCTGGAATAACACAGCTACATGGGACTGCAGTTGTGTTCCGCTATCTACTGATAATGTAGTTATTGATAACGGTCATACCGTAACCCTGCCGAAAGCTACTACCGTTAATTCCTTTACTATTACCGCAGGTGGAATATTGGACGATAATAAAAAAAACATGATAGTTAACGGTAATTTTATTGTAAACGGGGATTATACCGGAAGCGGCACACTCACATTAAATGGCGCAGGCACCAACATTGGCGGTACGGGAACAATAAGCAGCACAGGTCAGTTAAGTATCAGCGGGGGTAATAAAACCATTTTGTCTGCTGCCAATATTACAAAAGCATCGGGATTAGTTTTATTAAATCAAAGCAATGTTACAAATAATGGAACTATTACCATTGGCGGTAATTTAAATGCAAATGCCGGAACAGAAATATGGACCAATGCTGCAAACTCTACTTTAAAGGTGGGTGGAACACTTTTATCATCCGGTACACTTATCTCCTCCGCCACAGGCAATACAGTGAATTACAATGGTTCTGCCGCTCAAACCGTTAAATGCCCTAATTCAGGTCAGTATTATCATCTCACATTATCGGGCGCAGGAACTAAAACATTGAATTGTCTTTCTGATATTAACGGAAATTTATTAATTTCCGGTTCCAGCCAGTTGGATGTTTCAAGCTATAATATGACAGTTGCAGGAAACTGGAACAACACAAGCGCCAATGCCAACCCATTCTTTGAACGAACACAAACTGTGACCTTTGATGGCTCGGGCTCACAATCAATTACATACACACCCGGAGAAACATTTTATGATCTCACAGTTAACAAATCAGGTGGTACACTAACTTTAAATGATAATGTAACCGTTTCCAATACTCTAACCATGAGTGGCGGAAATATTAATACCGGTACAGATACTTTAACATTGGGTACAAACATAGCCAATGAAGGCACTTTGACCCGCACTTCAGGAACCATTACGGGCAAATTTGAAAGATGGATAAACAGCACCTCCCCTACCCAGTTTTCATTTCCAATTGGGACGTCATCTGATTACCGTCCTGCTTTGGTAATGTTCAATGCATTGACAGGCGGTTCTCTTATTGGAGAATTTATTGTGAACAACCCTGGTGTGAATGGTCTACCATTATCCGACCTTTCTGCTCCTGCAGCTAATATCTACAACACTTTTTCAGAGGGTTACTGGAGCTATACTGCGGCAAACGGTTTAGCAAGTGGCAATTATAACCTGCAATTAACCGGAAATGGTTTTATAAGCTATCCTGTTAGCGCTAATGGCACACGTTTAATAACACGAACCGGTTCAGGCAATCCCTGGACTGCCGATGGCTTTCATGTAGCGGCAACCGGAAAAACTGCCAAACGCAATACTATCACTACTCTATCAGCCCAGTACTGTTTTGGCGATACTGCCACTTGTGATGGACCGACACCAACAGGTATAACAGGACCGGATTCGGTTTGTACCAGTAATGGCGATACTTATACAGCGACAGATGGCGACCCGGCTGATACTTATACCTGGGTGATCACTGGAGGAGCATTAAATCCACCGGGGCAAACAACGCAAAGTGTTACAGTTGACTGGGGAAGTACAGGAATGATTGGGAGTGTTAAGGTAGTTGAGAGCGATAATTGCGGTGATGGTGATATGATTGAGCTAACAGTCACTATCCATACACTGCCAACTTCTTCCATTACCGGAAAAGATGCAGTTGTTGAATTTTCCACTGACGAACCATATTCTGTAGAAAATAATACGGGCTATACTTACAACTGGACCATTACAGGAGGAACTCAGGCAAGTGGCGGTACTTCAAACAGCATAACAGTAAATTGGGGTGCTGCACCCGGACCTGGTAATGTAAATGTTATAGCAAGCAGCAATTGTACTCCGGATGCTGCTCCGGTTAACTTACCTGTAACAATTTATGGAACAATAACCAGTATTAAAACAGGTAACTGGAATTCAGACACTGCATGGGATTGTGGATGTGTGCCGTTAATCACTGACAATATAGTTATTGCCAATACTCATACTGTTACGCTAACCATCGCTGACACAATTGATAATATAACGATTAATAATGGAGGTGAATTAAACAATGACGCTAATGCATTTACTATAACCGGAGATTACACGCTGAATGGCACTCACAGTGGAAGCGGGACAATCCGTTTGAATGGAGCCGAAAAAACTATTGCCGGCAGCGGTACAATAACCAATACAGGCGAATTACAGATATCAGGTAACAAAACAATCGTAGGCAGCGCTGATATCACAAAAAATTCAGGTAATGTCACAATCGCTGCCGGTGATACTGTTACCAATAATGGTACAATAACAATTGGAGGAAATATTGTTGGAAATGCTGGTACTTCCACATGGGTAAACGGTGCTAATTCTACTCTTAACGCTGGCGGGGCTTTATTTAGTACAGGAACACTCATTGCATCTGCTTCGGGAAATACAGTAAATTACAATGGTTCAGCCGCACAGGATATAAAGGTGCCTTTTTCTTATTATTATCATCTCACAGCTTCCGGAAGTAACACTAAAACTTTAGCCGGGAATATTGATATCAACGGCACACTTACTATCAGCAGCGCTTTAGACGTAGATGCAGCAAATGATTACGATATAAACCTGGCAGGTAACTGGAATAATACAGGAAATTTTAACGAGCAAAACGGTGCGCTTACTTTTGACGGAACCTCTGCACAATCAATAACCAATGGTTCAGGAGAAACATTTTATGATTTAACGGTTAATAAATCTTCAGGAACACTCACATTAAATAATAATGTTACGGTTTCAAACACACTGAATATGACAGCCGGCAATATTGATGCTTCTACAGACACATTAACACTCGGAACAAGCGCTGCCAATGTGGGTGCACTAAGCCGCACATCCGGCACCATTATCGGCAATTTTGAAAGGTGGATCAACTCCACGGTTACCCCTGCCCCACCGGTTTTATTCCCCGTAGGTACTTCCGCTAATTACCGGCAGGCAAACATCACATTGAATAATTTGCCAACAAACGGTTCCTTAACCGGCTCATTTGTTGCGACCGCTCCGGGAAATAATGGTGTACCTATTGATGATGGTGTTTGGACCATTGACACTACTTTCACCGAGGGTTACTGGGCGCTTACTGCTGCTGATGGTTTATCCAGCACTGATTACGACCTTGAATTGACCGGTACTAATTTTACAAGCTTTACCATAGTTGCTGAAACCCGCATCTTAAAGCGTGCTGATTCAGGCAGCCCCTGGGATGCGACCGGATGGGGTTCTCATGTAGCGGCTGACCCACCTACTAAAACAGCCAAGCGCTCCGGCTTAAGCGGATTCGGTGAATTCGCATTTGGCGATACAACTGAATGTAAAGGACCTTCAACTTCTGCCATAACAGGTAATGATTCTGTTTGCACCAGCGCCTCAGGTGAGATATACTGGGTTACCGACCATCCGTCTAATACATATACATGGACAGTGCTTGGCGCTTCAATAGCCTCCGGACAAGGAACAGCCAGCATAACGGTTAACTGGGGCTCAACAGCAAGGGATGACGCCAACGTACGTGTTGTTGAAACAGATGAATGTACTAATGGCGACCCGGTTGACCTGCCGGTTGTGATTCATACATTACCCACATCATCAATTACAGGTGATGATCTGGTTGAGGAAAATGAAACCGGTGTGCCATACACAGTAACCGGAAGAACCGGCTATGCTTACACATGGTCTGTAGGTCCTCTGGGGACAATTATGAGCGGACAAGGTACAAATAGTATTACAGTAGATTGGGGTGCGGCAGGTAATGACACTATCGGGGTGATTGGAAGTACAGGTTGCGGTGATGCAGACTCGGCCGGCTTGGCAATAACAATATATGGCGTCATCAACAGTATTGCCTCAGGTAATTGGACCAATACATCAGTGTGGGACTGTGGATGTATCCCACCCCCTGACGGCAGTGTCGTAATTAATAACCTGAACACGGTAACCATGGTAGATAATAGGACCATTAACAACCTCACAATATTAGGCGGCTCTCTCGTTAATAATGACTTTGTATTAACTGTAACAGGAGACTTTATCGTGAATGGCACTTATGATGGAACAGGCGAGCTTAACTTAGACGGTGCAGGAACTGTAATTGGCGGAACAGGAACCATAAATAACACAGGCATTGTGAGGATCAGAAATGGCGATAAGATCATTCCGGATATAACCGACCTGGCAAAAGCTAACGGTGGCAGCATTACCATCCTGGCTGATAGAACAGTTACCAATAATGGTAAAATGCAGGTTGGTTGTGACCTCCTTGGAGCCACTGCCACCTCAACATGGACAAATGAGGCAAATTCAACACTGGAAGTATATGAGGATGTATTGCCAATTGGTACACTCACTGCCTCTGCTGGGAACAATACAGTTAACTATTATGGTGACGCATCACAAAATGTAAAACAAACAAATTATTTTAATCTCTCCATTACAGGTTCGGGTGGTAAAACAACTCTGAATGCCAACTTAAACACTGCCGGGAAGATGAATATTACAGACACATTAGATGCAAACAACTTTAATATTAATGTTGGAGGAACCTGGCTTAGCACAGGAACATTCCTGCCCGGCACCGGCAAAGTAACGTTTAACGGCAGTGGAAATGACACTATTGACAATAACAGGCAACCATTTAACGATATAGAGTTTGCCGGTTCTGGTTCCAAAATACTTGCAGACACCCTGTTTGTGAATGGCGACCTC
>JBDRNO010000079.1:0-3219 GCA_043811005.1 Bacteroidota bacterium
ACCATCTATTACGCGCGTAATGAGAACTAGATTTTCTGTATCTATGTTTTGTTGTGGTTGCATTACAAAAACAATAGAAACAACTATAACAAATAAAACAATAAGTATTATTATCAGAGAATAACGAGACATATTTAACGATTGGTGAGAAATTTAATAAGCTAAACAATGCTTGTTGGCGTTTCTAAAGAACCGGTTTCAAATAGTTTTTGAGCTTCTGAATCTATAATTCCAGTTTGAGATGGTTCCATTATCTCAGTAAATGGATCTTGTCCTAGAACAGGTTCCTCAACGAGTTTCCTTACAGCCAAAATTTCTCCATCTTTAAGGACTTGGAATTCGGTTATTTCTTCTGAAAATTCTAAATTCAAAATAATTGAAGAAAATTCTTTTTCAATCATTGAATCAAACGATTGACACTCATCAGTATCAGTTATTAATATCCCTTCATCTGTAATGCATTCTGGAGAGAGTTCAACCATAATAACATCAGAAAAGCCAAATTTAACTGATTGTAAAACAATATCACCATTCAAACTTCTTAATTCATAACTATCTGTTCTACCATAATTTGGAATGCCTATACCTTCAGTGATTAAAGAGAAACCGACATTATCTCCATCCTTGAACAGTTGAATCATATAAACATCCTTTGCATAAGGAGAATGTGTCACAGCCTTTTCTGGGAACATTGGTATGGAAAATATACCTAAGGCTTGACCAAGTGTTCCAATTCCTATAATAGTGGTTACCAATATAATTGCTACTAGAATCATATACGTTTTAATCTGATTTTTATTTTTTTTTCTCATGAATATTCCTCCAGAAGCGATTCAAGATGCGCTTTATTTACAGGACCAAACCAGTTTTGCCACCAATAATAGTCTCTGAATGTTTGAAGGCCACCATCTATTAAACTACCTAAAGCTTCTCCTGAATCTCTCATAGTACTTAAAAGTGTTGGTCTAAAATTGTCTGATGTCAGGCTACATCCCGGAAATGTTGGACAATTTGTACATATATGTCCTGGGTCCCATTCAATTAATCTCAAAAATTCATCTCTATTGATACAATCATCTAAATCGAGTAGACATTTTTTATATTCCTGGTTGCCGTCAGGCCACCCACCATATTTATCTACAAATTCATCAAATGTAATTGGTCCTGTTCCTATAATACTTATTTCATCAGCGGATAGAACCTGAAGAACGCCTTTTCCTTCTCCTACTTTGTCACCCCACCAATCCATCGCATCGTTTGTCGAGTCTGCACAGTTAGGCTGTTCAGGTATATCAGGTTCGCGCATTGTGTATTCATCCCTAAGGCTACCAAAAGAATGCCCGAATTCATGAACAGTCGTACTTGTTTTTTTGGCATAGTAATTATCATATGTCTGTGGGGGTAATGAAACTACTGCCCAAACGCCACCATATGTTGCGTAGGACCAAGCGTTGTGTGTAGTGAAATAAATTACCTTATCATAAGGGCAATGAAGATAATTTGATATGTCAAAGTTGCAAGACCAAGACACATCTTCACATAAATCTTGTAGTAAATATGTGCTGACGTACCAATTTATTTTTTCTTTATTTGATTTGAAAGGTTCTATCCCATATTCTCCTACAAAATATTTCTCTTGCGCATAAATTACTTCCAACAAATCAGGTACGGTTTCAAAATTTTCACCAACAATTACTATATCCAACTTATCTTCAACTGATCCGCTATCTACTATTTTTAAACATTCTTTTGGTGATGCGATTATATAGAATAACGATGATTGAATGTAACTCTCAACCAAATAACCATCGGAATACAAATCAACTATCAATCTATATTTTGATATTTTTTGTCCTTCAGAATTCCAATAATTTCCATAAATTCCATCTTCAGCATCTTCATCTCCATGTTGGCCATCATCAAATAACTCTATTTCCGCTATTTGTTCAACCAGATGAACTCCTTCATATCTTTCTATTCGTATTTTAATTTGATCAAATTCATGCAAATATTCTGATTCCACCAGATAACCACTAATCAATATATTATTTCCTGCTTGAAAAAGCAAAGGTTCGGTATGAATATTTTCCACCACTTCAAAAGATCTAGTCAAAATTATACAGTTTTCGGAATCGAAATTTTCAAGAGGATTTTCATCTTCAATTTCAATATAATGATTACAAATAACTGTTCCGAAAATATATTTTCCTAATCCTATGTTTACCTCATAAAGACCAAGATTAATATTCATATCTTGTATTTCTGTTATTTTATCCAAATCAAATGAGTATATTCCTCCTGTATAAAATAACTCCTCATTTTCATTCGCATTTATTACATTCCAATAAACTGAATTATATCCAAAAATAGGATCGGGATTTGGCGACGCAACACCTTTTATTGTTCCACGCAATTCAAAACCAATTACATTTATTTCCTTTATAACAAAACTACATCCATCTGGAAGTTCTTGCAAAGCAAGAGGATCTTCTAATGGCTCATAACAATAAACAACTCCAATCCAATATTCTTTATCTCCCTCAAGAAAAACTACATTTTCTAATTTATTGTTATTTAATGCTTCTTCATCAGAGATATCTCGTTGAAAGTATTTTTCTAAGAATTGATGTGTTTGTGGATCATAAATAGCCCACCAATAATATGGTGTATCAAAATTCTCTGGGTTATTGGCTTCAAAATCATATTTAGCTACGACATAAAATTCATTATCAGGGCTAATTATTTCAAGCTGTGCAGAGGCGTTAACAGAAAAGGATAAGCTGAAAAACAATACAAAAGCACTGAAAATCAATAATTTATTCATATAATATAATTGGTTAAGATAAATATAATAAAGTCGAAAAGTTGTGATACTATGTTCGAAGCTAAGCGATGGGACAAATCTTTTGAAGAGCCTATAAGAAAGCAGTGGAAAACCAACAGTATCTTTAAGTTTGATCCTAAAACAAAGAAGCCTGTTTTCTCAATAGATACACCGCCACCATATGTTAATACTCCTATACATTTGGGGCATGCTACGACTTATGTTATCCAAGACATCATAGCAAGATACAAGAGAATGCGCGGTTTTGAAGTGCTGTTCCCCCTCGGTTTGGATAGAAACGGTCTGCCGATAGAAATGGCTGCAGAAAAGAAATTTGGAGTTTCTGCTACAGAAATGGAAAGGGGAAAGTTCATTTCTTTATGTGAAAAAATGCT
>JBDRNO010000080.1:0-7892 GCA_043811005.1 Bacteroidota bacterium
ATCCCAGCCGTTGATATCATCAATATATCCATTACCATCATCATCAATGCCATTGCCGGGAATTTCCCCGGGGTTGATCCAGATAACAGAAGCAAGGTCTTCGTGTGAAAGCAAGACTGCATCATCTACCATGCCAATTACTATATCAGATGATCCGGTGGAAATATCCCACGCCAGTTCTGCCTGTATCTTTGGCAGGTGCCACTGGTTTGGATGAAGGTCATCGGGAGTGGTGAAAAGTTTGTAAAGAGGTACTTTTTCTGCATATTCTATATGTTCCAACTGTTGGAATTCCTTAATAAGATCGTCAGCATTATATGCTTTATCGAACTCAACAATATAAGTTCTTTGCAATTTGGGATTGTTGAGGATAAAGGGCTTGTGGATTTTTTGTATGCTATGTTTTTGAATAAGGGCATTTATCTTTTTTGCATCCTCAGATTTACTAAATCCTTGAGATTTAGTAAATTTTAAATCAATGGAATATTTGTCTTTTATTTTTACGAATAGTTGTCCGCTGATGTAATCATTTGAGGATTGTTGCAAGAATTTATTATTAGTTTTATTAGCAGTAAATTGATCTATATAATGGTTTTGCCTTTTATGTTTAATATATCTATCAGGAGGATAAAGAGGTTGGGCATTTACAACGGTAAAAACAAACAGAGCTATTAATGTGATAAATAATGAGTTAATAAATATTTTCGTGTTCATAATTTCAGTATGTATCTCTAATTCTCCGATTATTTCTATAATTAATCAAGTATTTTATAAAATTTTATACGTAATTAATTATTATAAAGTTTTGTTTATTACTACTTAATAATTTGATTAATATACTTAATTTTAATAAGTATATATACTTACCAGAAATAAATAAATGTATATTATGTGTAACGAGAAAAGCAAGATAGATGTGGAAAGCATAATCAGGATCGGGGGCTGTCAAGGAGAAAAGCAGCCGATTTTGTCAAAAAAAAGACTTCCTAAATCTTTCCGGCAACTTTTCCAAAGTTTTAAACTTTGGAAAAGCTTTAACTATTACGAAAGCAGGAAAAACCGTGCTATTGAACAGGTTTTTCGAATATGCAGAGAGACACACGATCTGAAGGAAGCGCTGGGAAAGGGGGTAATTTTTAAACAAACGGGATTACTCTTCTTTCAAAAGTTCATCTATTATATCCTCCACAGAAACACCTTCCGCTTCTGCCTTGTAGTTTCTGATAATTCTGTGTCTTAAAATGGGTTTTACAACTGCCTGGACATCTTCGATATCGGGAGAGTATTTCCCATTCAAAACTGCATTACATTTGGCACCGATAACCATGTATTGTGAAGCCCTGGGACCGGCACCCCAGGTGATGTAATTTTTAACAATGTCGGGGACTGGGTACGGAGGATTGGGTACGGGGGATGTGGGTCGCGTACTGGTAGCAAGCTTGACAGCGTATTTCATTACATTATCAGCTATTGGGATTTTTCTTATCAAATCCTGGAAGAATATTATTTCATCAGCGTTCAACACAACATGAAGATTAGCTTCATAATCGGATGTGGTTTGTTTAACAACTGTCACTTCCTGGTCAAATTCGGGATAATCGAGCCAGACATTAAACATGAAGCGGTCAAGCTGAGCTTCAGGAAGAGGATATGTACCCTCCTGTTCAATTGGATTTTGCGTTGCGAGAACAAAAAAGGGATTACCCATTTCGTGCCTTTTACCGGCAACGGTTACTCCCCTTTCCTGCATGGCTTCCAGGAGAGCAGACTGGGTTTTGGGAGGGCATCTGTTTATCTCATCTGCAAGGATAATGTTGGCAAACAAAGGTCCCTTTACAAACCGGAATTGCTTGCTTTCTGAGGCAGAATCCTTTATAACATCCAGTATTTCTGTTCCAAGAATATCGGAAGGCATAAGATCGGGTGTGAACTGGATACGGTTGTAACTCAACCCAAGAGTTTTAGCGATAGTGTTTACTAGTAATGTTTTTGCCAAACCCGGTACACCAATCAGTAAACAATGTCCTTTACTAAAGATTGAAATAATGACATTTTTTACGACTTCGTCCTGCCCCACAATAACCTTAGCTATTTCTTTCCTCAGATCTTTGTACTTATCAACGAATACGTCAACAGCTTCTACGTCTGATTTGTATTGGGTGCCTGTAGTTTCCATTTAATAATTATTGCGATAGTAATATATTAATTCATGCTAATTTAATTAATATATAATACTAATATACGAATTAATACTAATAATACTAATATTTTTGGACACTTGGTTGCTGTTATTCGCATAATTACTTATTAGCATTAGGCTTTTCTCATATAAACTTTTTTCTAACATCAGTTTCAATGCGAACGATTCGTTTTGGCGCAAGATAATGAGTATGAAAATTTACTAATAACCCAAGCTTTTTATCTAATGATTGAAGGTAGCGCTGAATCTGATGATAGTCATCTTTTGTAATCATTCTTATAGCTTTTACTTCAAGTATTATTTTACTATCAATTAGAAAATCAACTCTGTTGCCTGAATCACCAAAAACATATTCTCTGATATATAGAATGTTTAATTCAATCAATATTTTTTCTATTAAATCACAATATTGTTTTTCTCTGGCAAACCTTCCGAGCTGATTATGTACATGAAACAAAATCCCCACTATTTTGTATGACAATTCAGGATAAATTAACTTTTCTTTCTTATTAGTATCATTAGTATCCATTAGTATATTAGCATTTTTTTATCTGTATCATTCGCATATTAGCATCTATCATGGTGTGAACCAATTATAGGCAAAGTTACATTTTTTATATTCATCATCAATTTTCATATAAGTATTAGCTTGTTTTTTTTTTATCCATTTGTCAATAGCAGTATTTTGTTTTTCGGCAAGAGCTGCTTTTTGTATCCGGTTATAGTCGTCTTTTAAATTAGCCACGTGAGGATTGGTTCTACTTATCAGTTTTAACAATCTATATGCCTGTTTTCCATCAAGGGTATTCATGAGTGCCGGCTCAATAACTTCACCAGGTTTCATCTTATCGATCATGAAAGATAAAACAGGGTCTAATTGGCTTGCATCCAACCTCGTTGTCCCATCTTGCTGGTTGATCATCATGCCTCCGTTGGTTTTAGTATCTTTATCATCGGAAAATTTCATGGCTGCTTCAGCAAAGGTCAGGGAATCGATTTCAATTAATACGGCAATACTATCTAAAAATGCTTTGGCTTTTGTCAGGTCTTGTGGCGAGACTTTAGGGATCAATAAAATATGCCTTACATTGACCGTTTCCCCCCTTCTCTCGATGAGTTGTAATATATGAAAGCCATACAATGTCTCAATAATTTCAGACACTTCATTCCCTTTTCCTCCATTCAAGTTTTTATCGGGATTTGATGATAAACGAAATGCAACAGCTTCAAACTCAGGGACAAGAGATCCTCTTGGAACAAAGCCCAGTTCACCATTTTGCTTTGCTGAAAGCGGGTCTTCAGAGTATAGATATGCCAGAGTTCCGAAATCTTCACCATTTATGATCCTTTGTCTCAGATTTTCCAGTTTTTCTTTAACTATCAATTTTTCTTTTTCATTAACAGCAGGCTTTTTGACAATTTGTGCGATTTCCAATTCGGAATTAATGAAAGGCAGACTATCCTGTGGAATGCTTTCAAAATAATTTTTTATATCAGAAGGAGTTGCTTTGATATTATCCGTTATTTTCGATTGAATTGTTTGTATCAACAATTGGTTTTTAACAAGATCCCTGAACTCAGCTTTTATTTCTAATATGGATTTTCCATAATACTCTTCAAGTTTCTGCTCTGACCCGATCTGGTTGGTAAAATAGCGCATTCTTCTTTCCAGTTCCGATTCAACTTGGTCATCCGTTATTTCTATACTGTCTAATTGTGCCTGATTAAGAAGCAGTTTCTGATATAGCAGTTCTTCCATGATAATGCATTTGGCTTCTTGTTCAGTAACATTGTCCGGCATCATGAGATTTTGTGTTTGATATTGCGCCTCTATATCAGATTGAATTATGATCTCATTTCCAATTATTGCTGCAATATGATCAATCATTTTCCCGTTTTGAGAAAAGGATTGAGAATTAAATATGAATGATAATATAAATAGACTTAGATAGTATTTCATACGTATCGGAATTTTAATGTTACACTGAAAACCTTTAAAGAAACCACAGATTGCACAGATTTCACTGATATATTTAATTGTATAGAAATTTTAAAGTTTTGTGCTAATATTGAGTTAGTTAGAATTTTTTTCTTTTATAATTGGCATCTTTTTAGTTTATAGTTTTTGGGTTTTTAGTTATAGTTAATTAGTTATTTGTTTTAGTTTTTAGTAGATCTCAAAATCATTATTGGTTAAAGCATCCTGATATATGCTCTGTTCCATTTTAATAATAAGCTTGAGCTTCCTCTGGTTGAGTATTATGTTCCTGATGTTTTCTTTCTCAAAGCTCAGGGGAGGGGTGCTGGCTTTTATCCTGTAATCCTTTATATTAACAAAATAAATATTATTTATTGTGTCTTTCATTTCAATAAAACTATTGTATTTCAGGAATTGTTCCTGTTGGTCAATTTTTATTGGTACTTCTTTTAGCAGATCATCAAACAATATCCAGCTTTCATCATCCAGGAAAAAGCTTTGGGCAAATTGTAGGCAAAGCTCTTCCAGTTTAATGAAATCTTCTTCTTTTTCTGATCTATATAACCTCCTGATTATATTTTCCAGTCTATAGTCGGGTTTGCTTAATTTAATATATATAGCTTTGATAATATTGTTCTTTAACTCAAAGTTTTTCAGGTTATTATTATAATAATCTTCAATCTCATTAGGTTTAACAACTGTGTCTAACTTCTGCCCGACCAGCTCTTTTTTGTAAGTGTAAATTATCAGTGAGCTATGATAGTCCTGGAGCTGTTTCTCAATATCGGCATACAGGGATTTGTCGTCAAGATTGATTTTCGCTTGATGTAATATGAGCTGTTGACGGATCCAGTTGTCTATATAGGTTTTCAGGAAAGAAATACTATCCTTAGCAGAGGTTTCATGCGGAATAAGGTTTATAATATCCGGTTTATAAAGATAGGTGTTGTAAACCCGGGCAACAGGTTCATTTTCTGATACCTGGTCATTAAATAACGAACAAGCGGAAGATAGTGTCAGAAAGGCAAGAATGTAAGTTTCAAGTTTCAAGTTTCAAGTTTCAGGTTTAGTGCCCTCTAAAAAGAAAAAAGTGGGAAAGAAATATATTCTCGCAAAGGCGCAAAGTTCGCAAAGAATTAAATAGAACATAACTTTGTAAATGTATTAGTATCGGAATTGCAATGTCCGCCAGCTGGCGGATCAGCTTCTGGGCTCTGGGTTCTTTGTTGTTGATTATATCCTCAGCCACCGTAACCAGTACATACCACCCAGTACCCAGTTACCAGCACCCAGCAACATTATCTTATTTTTACTTCCTTATTTAAAGTAATTGTATTTTTTAATCAATTTACAATGTTATGTTCTTATTTAATCGAAGAAAGAACCATTTGATCTATGTACACAATATATTTTTTCTTCATTGATTCTATCCATTCTTTTTCCAGATAGCTTTGATAATCAGCGGTTACCAGTCCCCTTGCTTCAATCAGGGTTTTTACAGATGGTTTTAATATATTATTGACATAAACAAAAACCACTTGTGGTTTTTTTACATCCCCTACACTTCCTTTACCGGTTTTACCGGGAAAAGTTTCGGGGGATAAATTCCGTGAAAGCCCCACCACCCATTCTATTGAGTCAATTATGTCATTTTCCTGTCTTGGGAATTTGCCATCCTCTATTTCCAACACCTTGGGTCCTTTGTCTCCGGAAGCTATCATTTCTATTATTTCCTTTATTGAATAACCTTTTTTTACTCTATTATTGGCAAGCTTCCTCGCCTTTTTAACGATGGATTTATCATAACAGGTATATATGGAAGCATCCAATCTGTCATCCCACATATAGTTTGTTTTATTGTTTTCGTAAAAAACCTTTAGACCGGTTGTGTCTTTAAGCGCCCTTGACCAGACTTTACGGTCGGTCAATTCAAAGAGCAATATTCCATCGCGATATTCATTTATCAATGCTTTAAATTCCGGATATTTCATCTCCAACCGGCTGTCTTCAAAGCCGATACAGGATTCCTCAACATATTGTTTATACAAATTATTAACAACCTGCTTGACAGGTGCTTTTTTTCTTTTGGTTTGTTGTTTTTCAATGTATTGAGCAAAATCTTGCTGGGTGTATTTCCTGTTCAAAAGTGTAAACATGGTTTGATTTAATGTATTTGCATTGTCGGCACGCCATTTTCCACTAAAATATGAATCATCAATTACCGTATAAAAATCATTCCTCTCCGGTAAATATTCAGTGAAGTTGTACTCCTTTTTAATTTTTTGAAGAAAGACATTTTTTGCTATTTGCCCGCGTTGATCTTTAGCAATTTGATCCTTGAGCTCTCCGGTTATTTCTTCAAAAGGAGGAATTGATTTTCTGTCAATTCTTTTAATGATGTGCCACCCGTATTGTGTTTGTACAGGTTGTGAAATATCCCCATTGTTTTTAAGATCAAAAACGGCTTTTTCGAAGTCTCCCACCATTTTACCTGTTCTGAACAATGGTAATTCTCCACCTTTTTTTACGGTTGTTTTATCTTCAGAAAATTGTTTTACCAGATCCTCAAATTTTTCTCCATCCAGGATTTTCTTATAAATTTCGTCAATTTTATTTTTTGCTTTAGCTGCCTCCTGTTCGGGAATGCCTTTCATCGCTCTAATCATAATGTGAGCTACTTTAACTTCATTCAGGGCATCTCTTTTATCGGTAACTTTTATTAGATGATATCCATACCCGGTTTGTACAGGCATAGAGATTTTTCCGGCTTCGGTATTATAGGCAGCGGATTCAAATGAATAAAATGGTGATTGAAAAACGGTGAAATACCCCAGATCACCTTCATTGTCCTTTACCGATTTGTCATCTGATACCTGTTTAGCTACTGTCTCAAACTCTTCACCTTTGATGATCCGTTTTCTTATCTTAATTATTTTACGGTATGCCAACAGAGTATCTTTGGGTTCCGCATCGGGATTTAACTTTATAAGGATATGGCTCGCTCTGATATCATACAGTTTCCTTTGATATGCTTCGTTAAGCAACTTTTCATTTATTTTCCTGTCAGTAAGATATGGACGTGCCAGTTGCTTTCTGTAACCTTCCAGCTCCTTTTTAAATGCTTTGGTCGTATCCATGCCCAGGTCTTCCGCCTCCTTAACCTTTAGCCGGAAATTGATATAAAGCGTTAAATACTCTTCAAGCGACTTAGTGTCAATAACTTTGTCTTTCTTGCTGTTTTTGTAATAAACATTCAGAAATTCCGATTTTGTTATTTTCTCACCGGCAATTGTTATCAGGACAGGGTCTTCTGATTGTTGATTGTTGATTGTTGATTGTTGATTGATAGAAGATTTTTTGCTTTGGGCAAATGTTTGATTGCTTATTAGTAATGCTAATAAGATAAATGCGGATTTTGAAGAATTTGCTTTCATGATTTAATAATTTTATTTTTAAACAACCCAGTGGGTAAAAAAGTTATTTTATGGAATAAGCAGCAGAGTTAAATTTTTTATTTAAGAACGCAAAATTAGCATTTATATTTTATTGGATTGAGATTTTATGTTTTATAAAAATTATGATTTGATTTATAAAGTTATTTTCCAAAGCTTAAAGAATGGCTGACCGTGCCGCTCGAAGTGCAAACGCCGAGGCCTCTATCTCCGGAGGCGACCTCCAGCGCTATCTTTCCGGTGAACGGCGAGCCGGCGCCCG
>JBDRNO010000081.1:0-11589 GCA_043811005.1 Bacteroidota bacterium
TGCTATATTTTGAGATAATATTGCTGTATCCCAATCTGTGTTATCAACTGATGCATCAAGATAAATATCGCCTGCTCCGGTTACATCTCCAGTAACAGCTTTAATTAGAATATGCCATTGACTCCACATAAAACTATTATATTCGGCGCTTGTTGTTGTCGCAGTTACACCGTTTAGAAATGTAATAATTCCTGTATCAGACATACTGTGTTGGTTTGTTACTTCGGTTGAAACAACCTCATCAACTGCATTGTAACCAGCTATGCGAATTTCTCCCAATTCATTACATTGAAATGGTACGGCATCACCATCAGCATAAGTTGTCGGCACGGCTTCATATATTCCTGCTATTGGCATGACAACAGGTGTTGCACCAAAAGCACTGCCAATTATCACTAAATTTAATTCATTATTTCCATCTCTGATTACTACATAACCGCTACCGTTAGTATCACCACGCCATCTATCCCATGTACCTCCTGCGTTATTCCATACCATAGTAAAAGGAATAACATCAAGCGCATTAATAGCTGTAACTGCTGGGTCAAGTCCATCGGCATTTGGTCTGCCTGTTGTTGCTCTTATTAATTGATTAACATCTGCTGGCTCGGCTGGTAGAACTGTTCTTTGGTGACCGATTATACCAATATTATCAGGGTCAGGATTGGTAACAACATCATAGATACCATCCATGTCACAGGTGATTGTGCCTGCAATTACATTAACAGGCATTGGAAACGTTGGACTAACAGGAATGACATCAGCACCATCAACATAATAAGCACACGCATTTACATCTTTGCCATAGAACTTCGTAGTATCTATTACGGCTACTGGATTATGATGTGAACCTAATATATAATTTAGCATTATCTATCCTTCTTAAATAAAATAACTTCAACAGTTATGTCACCTGAACTTGTTACTGGGTTTCGCAAGAAATTTCTTTGTAAATTTGTCATAGGAACTTCTAATACTCCTGTAGGAAATATTGTATATTGCTGTCTTTTAGCTCCACCATAGAATAATTCATCAAGCGCATTTACGTTGGTGTTGCGAATAACTATTGATGCTATATTGCTTTCGACAAAATATTCTGCTGTTGCAGGGTCATCACCTGTAGCAACATTGGCTGTAAAATACCCCTCGCCAGGTGCTAACGCACCAGCTAAAACAACAGCCATAGAATATATAGTATTATTAGGAATGACAAAATAATAACTATCTACGTCATCCGCTTTAATTGTTCGTACGTTTTGTATGTCATAGTAATTAAACATTAATTACCCCCATTCTCGGTTAAAGGTCTAGGAGTAATACTCATGCCTTCGTCATACGGGTCAACAAAATAATATTTATCTTTATATTTCTTATATATTATTGGATAACCATATACTTCTTTTCCTATCCATCTGCCATTAAACACAAATTGTGATATAAAATAATCCCATGCAGCAGAAATATTCAATCGATTTTCTCTTGCATAAGATTCCACAAATTTACTTTCACCATTTTTGATAAAATGATTTTTAATAGCAATTCTTAACACGTTTCCTTTTATTATATGACCAGTACTATTGGTCATAGTTTTCATGTTAATAGTTTTTGAATTGCTATGAATAATTAACATAAAATATTCTGACATAATTATCTTTCCTTTACATTAATTGTACAATAAAGAATAATAACTCCCGTTGCCCATACATCCTGAACTACAATATCATCAGCATCGGATGTTAAGCCTGCGCCTAATTGTATTCTGCTATTCTCTTTAGCATTTATAAACATTTCTAACATAAATCTATGTTGACCAGCAGAAATAACCTCATAGTTCCAACAGGTAGCATTATCAATCAATATTGCATACTCAAAATAGTTATCTATTTGAGGTATAGAGCATTGACAGTAATATCTAATCATTTTTCCTGTATAGCCCTGTGGAACTTCTGCATTACACACAATTAAATTAGAAATCTGTGATTGATTTCCAAATGTTAAATCGTTTCCATGTGTTCTGAATCTATCTCTGTAACCATCACCCAAATCAGGTTGTTCTCTCATCAAAGATATTGCACCTTTGACTTCGATAATTTTTTCTTTTCTGTATATGAAATCAGGATTGCGGTAAATATCACGTTCGCTTACATAAGCTTCTTGTTGCAATTCATTAGGATTACCATAGAAAGGTTGCTGATGCACAGGAGAAACAACATATTTATGTGCTTCTCTACATTCTCTGGAACGAGAAGTATCGCTATTTATATTTTCTTCAGGCATTTATTTTACCTTTCTTTGTACACCGAAAAACGCTATTTGTACATAATCATCAGCATTAAAAGTATATTCACTGCGCAAATGTACTTCAAGAATAGTTTGTGCTGCGAACCCTCTTGGTATCGGTAACCAATTCTGATATTCTGCATTACCAGCAAAATCTGTCCAGTGAATCCATGTTCTGCCAAGCCAGTTATTGTCATACTCATTGAATATATTTATATACAAAGGTATGTCCCATAAAATAGCATCACCTCCACTGTCATAAATAATACCTGTAACATAGAAAGCAAAGAAATCAGCACGAGCCAAAACCTGTAGTGTCGTCATGTTTTGTACAGGTGTTCCGACTACTCCATCAGGTCCATTAATTCTATCAGTATTCAATACAAAGAATTTTCCATAATTATAGTAATTGTTTAACGGGTCTAGAGTAAAATGTTTCAATGGCTCTTGAAGCTTAATTTCTAATTCCCGTTTTCTTTCCACTAAATCTCGAATTTGCATTTCATCATATAGATTTGTCATAGTTATTTCCTTAATATACCTACTAGAGTAAAATCAATTAAATATTCTGTTGCACTGTTATTGATAATATCAACATTGCAATTAGAACCCTTTGGGAAATCCATAGTTTTATGCAATATATATGGATGCCTTGCATCACTCAGAAAATGTTTTACCAATACATTCCCATCAATAATTTCTAATTGGTCAGCAGGTGCATATATTTTTATTGTCAATGGAGTTTCAGTTACACTTGTTTTTCTTATCACTGTTTTTGTAATTGTATCCATTAAATGACACATAATATATTTAGCATAGAACGTATAATCTAAATTAAAATCTATTTGAAACGTAGCAGGTCTGTTGTTTGCAGGACAAGTTATACCTTCTACGTTAGCATAATAAGGTATTCCAAGCCCGTAAACAGCCTTGTCAAATTCCGCATCAAGTGCAGACATAACAGATTCTTGTCCACGTCTTACCAACTGGTTTTCCAATTCCATAACTTCTGCTTCTAATCGTAATACTTCATAATTGCTCATATTATTAACTCTCCTTATAGGTAGTTCATTATTTGATTGCCAGTGTAAACAACACGAACACTTATTGCATCGGCGGTATCGTTATAAATTGTTATAATGTGCCTTGTTTTGCCTGGCATCAATATTGGCAATGGATAAACGTTTTGTCTTTCACTGTCACCACTGAAAAGTGATATATCAATCGGGTTGCGACATAAATCTTCATGCGTGTTATAATTAGTGATTTGCAATCTGATTCTGCGCTGATTATAGAGGAAAGGATTAGCTCCAGTCCTGTCTAATACCTCAATATTATAAATTAAATAATCATAATTCGGGTCGACATATAATTCAGCGACCCCCGTTGCATTGGCAAGTATAGCGATTACTTCATTTTTATTGCCATCCATTTGTTTGGCAGCTTTTACTAATAATTTGCCTTTGGTTCTCCATGTAAATAATTCGTTTTCTATCAATTTACCAAAGTATCGCGACGTGTGTAATAAATCCATACTTATCTCCTGTATAATAAAAAAGGCGAGGCGAGCAGCTTTTTTACTCGCTATCGCCTTTATTTGTTACGAAAGCTTTATTGCTATTATTGCGCTTGCAAGAATTCTGAACCATGTAAATACATAGTAAAGTATAAATGCTGATTAGCAGCAATAATCGTTGCCACTGGCAATGTCCATGTTACCTCGAAATTTTCTTCCGATTTGATTGACAAAGGTGTACCAACCATAAAAGGTCCCATATGACAAAAATCGAACATTTCATGGAAAAAATCGTTGCCGGCACCAATATTTGCGTGCGTCTGAACAAAGTGGTCATATTTCTGACCTATTTGATGAGCTTTCCAATGATACCAACGTTTATCGGTTCGCTTGAACTCAATAACGGAATCAAGGACATTTTGCCACCTGTCTCTCATGTCATATATCGGTGCTGGTAAAATTACGCCCGCTGCTGCTGCTGTTGCATCATAATAATATCTTGCAGTACAGCTAACAGCATCCATTCTAAATTCTCGCCCAGAAGGTATCTGGCTAGCTTTTCTAAGATTCGATGTTGTTACTACTTGTGAGCCACCGAATAGATTTCGTGTAGTTACTGGAATTGTTGCAGCAGTAAAATGCAATCTCGACCAGTATGTTCGCTTAACCATTGAACTCATAGCGAGTACTTCTGCACCTAATATACTATATACAGGTATTAGCGTTCCTGTGCCACTATCGGCATAATGGATAGGGTCTGGCATTTTATCTCCTTTTTATTTTGTTATTGTGGTTGTCTAATAATGTTACCACGTAAACCTATTTGGCAATAATAGCAATTTGGTGCAGCGCCAGGCGCAGCAAGAGCTAAAACAGCGTCATTCGGATTACGCCTGATTGTTACTTCGATTGTTTCACCAACCCCATAAGCAATATCTTCTGGCAAAGCAACAAAGTCATTTACTCCAATGAACCCATTGGTTACGTATGAAGTATCAGTAGCATTAGAAAATTTTGGATTCAATCCATTGCTGGATGGTAAACGTGAAGTATGCGTTTCTGGTAAATCAAGAATAGCACCAGCACGTTTAATCTCAATCGTAGTTTCTCGCATGAGATGCATTAAATACTCAAAATTCAATAATGCACTATAATATGCTGCTTCGGTGAACCATTCTATGTGTATTGACCAAAACGAAAAAGCAAACGGGAAGCAACGTTCCTGTTGCAGATTGGTTTCGCCAATATCTTTTGCTACAGCATAACCACTTCCTATTTGATTTTGAGGTACATCAAACATGAGAAACTCAGCAGGCATGATGGCACCTGCAGCCCAACGATACGTATCTTTGTAAATACGATTTGGGTGAAAGTCGATAGCGTTTATCCTCGCTTCTCCTGTAGATGTTACATAAGTCGGTAACTCTTGCATTGTCTTTCTCCTTTAATTATTAATTATGCTGGTAATGTTCCAAAACCATTTAGCCAAATACGGAACTTCCTATTTGCAGCAAAAGCTGCGACCCTTGCTCCTAATTCCCAGCGCATGATGAATTCTGTGTTTGCTGGTATTACAAGATGCGTTTCACAAATATATAGATTTGTTGGGTCTGGAATGCTTTGATAAATATAATCATTTGTAAAAGCTCCACCAGCAGTAGTTGACATGACGAGGTTTTCGCCGCCTCCAGTTCCTATCCAACCGAACGGGATATGGAAATAGTCTACTTCCTGAATCACAAACCATAATTCTGATTTATGAATCAGGTCCAGAAATTCAACAAACGTTACATCAATGTTTACCGCTTGTATTGCAACACTAAACACTCTGAAATCTTCTCCAGTACCAAGCGAGCCAATTTTTTTGAGGTTTGTATCCTGTTTAGTTTTGGCAAGACCTGTAACAGGGTCAGCCCTCCCAACAGGAGTATCAAAAAAAGTATATGAACGTAACGCTGCTGCAGCATTGTCAATTACAATAGTATCGTAAATCGACATCGACAAATCTAATCCTAATAGCGAGCGCTCGCCACCAGCAGGCATAAGTGTCGAAATTGGTGCGCATGGGTCGCCACCAGCGGCTAATGCAAAATCTTGTAACCATTTATCCATGTTAATAGGAGTGCCACTGCCACTACCCCCAACGGCTCTCTTGTATGCTTCTATTTCGGCTTTAGTCATTTTATTTCTCCTTTATAATTATGCGTATCTTACGCCCTTGTTTCTCTGATAATTACCAATCGACTGTGCTTTTTTACCTAAATTACCAAAAAAAGTTCGTTTTGGACGGAAGCGTTTTGGGTTCCCCGCACGCTCCGTACGACCAGACGTCATCATCCCAACTCTTGATTCACTTGGGTAACCCTTCGTAGCAGCCCAATCTCCTAATGTCATTCGTTTGAATGTCTGCACAGCCTCAACATCCGGTGCAAAATTGTCTATCAGATTTTTTGCCAAATTTAACCCAGCCATACCATAAGCAGCAGCTTGAGCTATATCTTTATCCAGCTTTTCTAGTGGTATTTTTGGTATTAAATAATATGCTGCCAAAACAGATATAATTGGACTACCAACACCTGAAAAAAATTGTCCAGCTTTTGCCATAAAACCCTCTTTTTGACCTAATGGGTCAAAAACAAATTTTCGCAAAATACCATTAATCAGGTTTATAGTCATCAAACCGCCTAAAGCTGAACCTGCTTTGCCAGTGATTTCTCCAAATGGTAATTTTGGTATTCCAGGATTATAAAGTCTAGCCATTTTTAACTCCTTATTAAAATTTGAATCCGTATCCAATTTGTTTACGTTTCTTGCCATCTTTTTTGAAAATTGCACCTGTTAGTGCCGTTTTCGGTTTTTTACTAAATGCTATTGCCAGTTCTTTTCCGCTGTCATCAAAAATAATGTATGCCAAACCTGCTGGCGCATTTTTCGAGTTATCTAACACAGTATTTAGCTTTACCGTGCTACCTCCACCGCCTGAACCTGTTCTATTACTAAATTCCCCAGTATCACCACAATTATGAATAACTTTGGAAAATGTTATATCTCGCATAAGTTTATTGGTTTTTGGGTCACGATAAACATTATAAATTTTTGGCATGAGATATGTAATGCTATTTAATATAAAGCCATTCCATTCGGAACGCTTGCGATTAACAGGTGGTATATAAATTTTATTATCTTCATAAGCGCAAATAGGCAATACTTCATCATTATATGTTTCGTGCATTGCTTTTAGCATTTTCTTAAAACCAGAGACTCTTACACCACTTAATGGTGCGCCTGCAGTCGAAAATAAATTAATCACTTTATCTATAGCATTTTGTTCATTGAGATTAAAATCGTAGTAACCAATATTGTAAGACGCTAAAACTTTAAGTAAAATATCAGGGCTAATATCAGATGCTCTTGACCCTTCCATTAAATCACTAGATATTTTACGTACAACATAATCTTCTGTTTCGCCAAACTTTTTAATTTCACCACCACCAATACCAGCCTTACCAAAACCATAACCTTCTTTATAGTGGTCGTCTGCAAACATCTTCGATAATATCTTAAGCATCTTTTTGTATGTTTTATTCGTTTTGCTTTTTTTGTATAGATACTCGGTATCTACCCATTTTTCGTTTCGGGGCAATTTCGTTCCAGTTTTGTAATACTTGTATTTTGCTAATCTTTGGTCTGCTAACAATTGTTTTGGATTAATCTTAGTCTTGATTAGCTTCTTTTTAGAAATCTCTGCTTCTATTTTATCTATCAGCTTCAGAAAAACCTTAACCTCTTTTCCTGCTGATGAACGTTGTTTTGCTAATTCTTTTATTGTTGCCATATTATTTCTTCCTTTTTGCTACAATTACAATGCCTACTATGCCTAATATTACAACAGCACCAATACCATAAATGACTGTCTTCGGTGTCTTCGATGTCTTCGATATCCCGCTTGAAGGAACTCTCGTAAAGACACCTGTTGATAAACCTGCTGCTTCTCGCAATTCTTTTGAGCCAGCCTGTATGCCAATATCAAGGACCTCTTTACTACTTCTCATTAAAGCAGCCTTGCCTAACCCGGAAAAAAACTTTTCCAACCAGGTTTGCTCTTCCTCTGGCCTTGATACATCACCAAGGCATGAATATTTTTTGTTGTAAGGTATATACATATATTTTCCGCTTTTTTTTGTTTATATATAGTCATTTTACTGTGATTAGAAAATATTATTAAAAATAATTATTTTTAATAATATTTTTTTACAGTTCATCTATACGACTATCAAAAATAACATCATATACATCGAATTCTGGTAACCAGCCAGCACCATCAACCTTGTTGGTGGCGTCAAGATAAAAAGGTATGTATTCCGCAACGCTATTTTGAATTAACGCTGTAACAAATATATGGCTATGTAATGTTTCACCATTTGTAACATTGCCAGCCAAAACCACCTGGAAATCGTGACCAGCATTTGCAAGCAATGAAATTAATACAACATCCATATCATCACAATCACCACCAGCAAAAAACAATGTAGTTATACATTCATGCACTAATTCTCTGGCAATCGGGTCTTTTGTATATCTAATCATTTCACGCACAAAATCAAATATTGCAGTTATTTCCTCCTTGTCCTGCTTTTCACAAGAAGTCAACGCATCATATTGCTTGAATTGCGCACGGTCTTTCCACCATTGCTTGAACGCCATAACAACTATTCTCTGGTTATCGTTATCAAGTGATATTCTCACAAGCTGCATAATATTATTTCTTGTATTCTCAATTAGATTATCGTAAACCGCAGGGCTATACGGTTCATATTTGCTCAAATCCAAATTCAATGGATTTATTGGATAATATTTATCACTGTCAGATACTCGCATGAATTTTTTATAATAATTTTCTGACAAATTTATCATGCGCAATATTTCTGTTTTATTCATTTAATTATTCCTTATTGTCATTTTTATGTAAAGCAGTATGAAAATCTGTCAACCATTGCACAATCATATCTTTGATTAATTCATTATTGGCAATTATCACTTTATCCTCCTCTGTCAAAATAAATTCATACACTAAATTATATAGTTCGATTGGATTCAATCCCCGCATAATTTTTATTGTATCTATGTTTCGTGCGATGCCATAGAAAGTTACAGCAGCAGTTTCTGGGTCAGCTTTACGCTGTAAATGTATATTGCTTTGGTCATTACTTGCCAAATTCAATATCGTGTAACAGGCTTCCAAATATTGTTTGATTTCATTCATTGCGAAATTAGCATCTTTTGTCGAATCTATCGCTCCCAAATCAGTTGGTTGATACGAAGGAACCTTTTTACTAACTGGTTCAACTTCGTTTTTTGCTGTCTGTTTCTGCTGTTTAAGATATTCGTCATGCTTAATTTCTTCTTCAGAAGGCTCATTTGGCAAATTTTGTTGTACGTTATTTTGTGGAACAATAAATTGGGTTTGTGGGGTTTGTTTCGCCACCATTGTAGCTGCAAATATTGGCGCTATAGCAGCAATTGATTGCAATATTTCAGGTAGATTGAATTTGCTCTTTCTATCTATATTCTCAACTACTTTATCGTAAAGCTTGTCAACAACATCTCTTGGCATCTGGTTCTGGTCTGGTATTAAGCCAGCTTCTTTTAATGTTTTGACAGTTTCACCTAATTGGCTGATATCACCTAAAATATTTCCTGAATTTTTCCCTCGTATTTTTTCAATTTCCAGTTGATGTTGCCTGTCTTTTTCTTTATCCTCTCGCATCATGTCAAGAATAATTGTCATATCTACACCAGAATTTTTTTGTATCAATCTATCTAGAACAGAATCCCTTCTATTATAATTATCTACAATCTCAGTATCATCTTCATCGTCTTCATCGTCATAAGGGTCGTCTTCATCTCGTATCATATTTTCTTTGATTGCAGGATTCTTATCAATAATTCCATATTCATTGATTGACAACATAAAGCTGTCATAAATATGGTCAAAGTGACCTTTGAAAATAGGGATTCGAGGATTAATCATGTCAATATAATAATCTCCTTCCTGAAATCCCTTCATCTTTGAAATCCATTTTGCTAATTCTGGTTTAGGAACTTTTCCTGTCCATTCACCGAATGTTTTGTGTTTCCCTGTATCAGTTACTTTGTAAATCTGAAACATTAATTGAGAATCAAGCGTTCGTTTTTTTATATTTTCGATGCGTTCATCACGTTTTTTTCGTTTGATTGATTTTTCATATTCCTTTTCAGAACGAATAATGTCTTTTGGTTTTGTCGGTTTGTGCATTGTTAAATCATCCAAATCATCATCGCTAATAAGTTTAAGACCGCCACGCTCAGTTTTTTGGTAGGTGTGGATATTCCCATCGTCATCAGCAATTTTTACTCGTTCATGCACCTTCATATTTCGTGTATCCTTGACGCTGATTTCATCCTCGAAATCATCTTCATCCTCGAAATCATCCTCGAAATCATCATCCTCCAGTTCTTCATCTTCATTTTCTTCATCTTCTTCAATAAATTCTTTTTCTTTTGGCATGTTTTGCTCCGAAATGTTAAAATATTTTTTTCTTGACAATATGGTAAGTATATTATTATCATACAAACTAATAAAACAACAATTATTTTCTTTTTTTTAGGAGATTTTATGAAAAAGTGTAAACTATCTTTACAGTTTCTTTTGTTCCTGATGATTTTCTTGCTCTCATGCGCAGGAAACGCTGATAAACAGGAGCGTTCCAGGCTTACCATTGAAACCTACAAGCAGTTGTATGATAATTACGCTTACATGTATCGCCAACTACCTAACGAAACCACCAAAAAATATTATTTTCTTTTTGACTCGTTCCAAGAGCTTGTAAAATCGGGCATTCTAAGAGAGTATGAATACGCAGAAGTAAAACAATATGAGGACTTTTTGAAATTCCTAGAAGAAAATGCTGGCAAATATGCTCAAACCTCTCAAACAGGAGATTCTAAATGACCGAATTAGCAGAAAACAAAAAATTATTGCTGGCAATTTCAGAAATTTATAAGAATTTGTCTGAGCTAACAAGCATAATTGTAATAAAAGATTTTTCTGTACTGGACAAATATCAAAAAGGGCTTGTAGAGCTATGCCAGTATGCCGACAAAGCCAAATTTCGTTACATCAAAACGGTTGTGAGCAAAATGACAAAGGTAATAATTGAGTACAGCAAGAAAAACATTGACCAGAATCTGACAGTTGTCAGCCTGCAAACCTATTGTCAGTCTTTGGCGAATTACCTCAGCACACAAAAACTAGTCTTGGCAAAAAAGGAAAAGGCAAAATTGCAAAAAAGCATCTTCGACATAGCCAAAAAACTAGTGATTTCGATTTTGCATTAGCTTGAAACTGGAATCATAAAAGTAAAATAACGTTACAAATCTTCTCAAATGTAATATTATCATACCCAGCAACTACCATATTGATATACTTATCATATAGAAACAGCTATTTTTTAACCATTTCTATACTATTGTATGACACGGATACATAGAATGCCTGTCAAGTGTCAGCTTATATTGATATTATCAGATTGATTGCTCGCGGAAGATGCTATTTTACTTGTTTGGCTAAGAGAATAAAAATAAAAATAAAATAAAAACAAAAATAGCTTGACAAGCCATATATTTCGACTATAATATATAGAGAGCAGAGCAAAAAACTTTAACAGAAAGGCAAGAAAATGGGATTTTCTTATTCAATCGAACACGTAAACAAACACAAGAAATTTTGTGATAATATCGAAAAATTAAATGAA
>JBDRNO010000082.1:0-10698 GCA_043811005.1 Bacteroidota bacterium
CACAAACGCATCCTTGCCTCTATCCTCAACAAATTATCTACCATATTACTTCTTTTTATCCCCTCTTTGTAATTTGAGATTTGTAATTTGAGATTTGGGACTTTTTACTATTTTTATGACATTATGGACGGACACTAATTAGACCCTATCTATAATATCAACTTTGAATGCAATGTAATCTTTTCTGGTAGCCACCTGATCAATGGGGAATATTGGAATATTGAAAAATTCCTGAATGCCCCATCATTCCAACATTCCAGCATCCCATTATTCCAAAATAGAAATCATTTTAAAAAATATTAATAAAAAAACGCTAAAATATTTTTTTATTCAATATTTAATAGATAATTTTGACAAATTTGTCAAGAAAAATATTTCTAAAAAATTTCCATGCCGAAATTTTTTAGTATAAAGGAGTATAAAAAAGGGTATGTAACATTAAATATACAGCTACTTGTTACTGGCTGCTGGTTACTAGTTATAAATTGGAAAAGATCTAAAAGGAATAAACAATAAGCAACCAGAAGCCAGCAACCAGCAACATTTTATATTCTGTTAAATAAAAATTATAAATCTCTACAAATCAATAATTTATGAATTCTTTTCAATGGAAAAAAGAAACATTCGGTGAATACATCAGAAAATTAAGGGAAAAAGCAGGAATGCCATTACGTAAGCTGGCTGCAGCTCTTGATCTGGACCAGTCCACACTCAGTAAGATCGAAAGGAACGAAAGACGTCCGACTAAAGAAATGGTGCCAATCCTTGCTCAGGTTTTTAATTTAAAGTATGATGAACTAATGATCAGGTTTCTAAGTGATAAGATCATGTATGAATTAGCCGATGAAGATCTCGGGTTGGAAGCATTAAAGGTGGCTGAAGAAACTATTGAATATAAGAGAAAAGTCAAGAGATAAGGAGAGATTGCAATATATTCTGAATGCAATTGATGAAATTGATTAATGTACCAAAATTATTGACATAAAATATAATTAGCTGATTTTCAGGCATATTGAATTATATCAGTTACCACGACCTTTAGGTCGGGGAATAACAAAACAACAAAAATAACCGGGCTTTAGCCAAAAAAAATTATGTACTATGGCATATATAAAAATCTGGGTTCATACTGTTTGGACAACTCATGGCAGAAAACCATTTTTAGAAAAAAATATTCGTAATATGAAGAATTTATGGAGAAGTATGGGGTTGAAAAGTTTCAGGGCTAAAGCCCATAGATTTTTGTTACAAAGCTTAATCCACGACATAAATGTCGTGGTAACTGATAATTGATAAAATTGAAAAAAGAGATAAATTTTATCCTTAATAAACTGGATACATAAGAAATGAATCAAAACATAAGGATCACAGCAGATTACCGCGAAAAGCCCTCTGGAATTCCGGATAAGCTCATTCAAAAAGATGTGGAAGTTTCAATTACCTCTCTTCCTGTTGGTGATTATATTATTAATGATCAAATAATAGTAGAAAGAAAGTCAGCGGAGGATTTTATTCAGTCAATAATAAATAATCGTTTATTTGACCAATGTGCCCGCCTGAAGAGAAAAGCAGAACGCTCTTTTTTGCTCATTGAAGGCAACCCATACAAAACAAATCACGATATAGACAAACAAGCTATCAGGGGGGCTATTTTATCAATCATGGTATCCTGGCAGATACCCATAATGTTTTCAAAAGATACGGAAGACAGTGCAGAGATTTTGATCATGACAGGCAAGCAGGCAATAAAAGAGAACAGGTTAATACCGCTGATAAACGGGTACAAACCCAAAAAGATAAAAAGCCACCGGCTCCGCTTTTTGCAAGGACTGCCTTCCATAGGGCCAAAACTTGCAAATCGTTTATTTGACAATTTTGGCAATATTGAATCTGTTATTGTAGCGCCTGTGGAAGAATTGATGGGAATTGATGGCATAGGCAAGAAGGGTGCAAGCAGGATAAAGGAGTTTGTTACAAGAAATTAAACTATATATAGAACATAACTTTGAAATTTAAGAACATAGCTTCGCAAGTTTAAAAAAAAACATTTTTTATTCCGATACATTTATAAATATTTCTAAATATGTCAAACCCTTCAACCATCCTAAAAGAAAAATTCGGCTTCTCTGAATTCAGGTATGAGCAGGAGAAAATAATTGAGTCAGTCCTGAACCGTAAAGATACTTTCGTGTTAATGCCTACAGGGGGGGGGAAGTCATTGTGTTTCCAGATACCGGCATTGCTCTTTGAAGGTCTTACTGTTGTTGTCTCTCCTTTGATCGCCCTGATGAAAGACCAGGTTGATGCACTGCGGCTGAATGGCGTTGAAGCGGCTTTTCTTAATTCTACACTCGACTGGCATGAGCAATCGCAGGTGATGGCAAATCTGAGATCCGGCAAGATAAAGCTATTGTATATCGCTCCTGAAAAGCTGTTCATCAATGAGATGCAATTTCTTAATTTCCTTAAAACACTTGATAACAACCCGGCAGGAAGCAACAACCATACCGGGGTCTCTCTTTTTGCCATTGACGAAGCGCATTGCATTTCACATTGGGGGCATGACTTCAGACCCGAATATCTCGCTCTATCCAATCTGAAAAAGTTTTTCCCCAAAGTACCCGTTATTGCCCTTACAGCCACTGCGGATGTTCAAACAAGGGTAGATATTTTAGAAAAACTTTTTATAGATGAACCACAGACATTTATATCCAGCTTTAACAGGGAAAATATTCATTATTTCATAGAACCCAAAAGGAACAGCTACGAACGGCTAATTGAATTTCTCAGGGAGCGTGAAGAAGAATCGGGAATAGTGTATGTGCTGTCAAGGAAATCAGCGGAAAATTTAGCCGAAGACCTTGAAAATGAAGGATTCTCTGCAAAACCATACCATGCCGGACTGGACAAGGGCATAAGGGGCAAACACCAGGACCTTTTTATAAAAGACCAGGTTAAAATTATCGTGGCAACCATCGCTTTCGGAATGGGCATTGACAAATCAAATGTGCGGTTTGTTGTGCACATGGACCTACCTAAAAATATAGAAAGCTATTACCAGGAGACCGGAAGGGCAGGACGTGACGGGCTTAAGAGTGATGCGCTGCTGTTTTTCAGTTTCGGTGATGTGATCAAGCTAAGAAGATTCGTAGAGATCGAGGATAATAAGGAACAGTCAGCAATTATGATGGAGAAATTGGATAAGATGGCTGATTTCTGCCAGTCAAGAATGTGCAGGCGAAAATTCCTGCTTAACTATTTCGGTGAAGAATTTCCCGGTAACTGTGAGTCATGCGATATCTGCCTTGATAAATATGAAAAATTTGACGGAACCATTATTGCACAAAAGGCGCTTTCTGCAGTAGCACGACTTGACGAAAATTTCGGCATTAATTATGTAATAGACTTTTTAAGAGGTTCCCAGTCGGGAAAAATAAAAGAATGGCACAAGACATTAAAAACTTTTGGAATAGGTGAAGATATTCCTAAGAATGAGTGGCACAGGTATTTCAGGGAGTTGATAAGCAGGGACTATCTCGTGCAAAGCGATGGCAATTATCCCGTTTTGAAGCTGACAGAAAAAAGCCATGATATTCTAAAAGGAAAGGAAAAGGTAATGCTGATCAAAACAGTTACAAGGAAGGCAGTTCCCGAAACCACAATGACATTTGAGGCAGAGTTGTTTAAAAAACTTAAGTCAATCAGGTATGAGTTATCAGTTAAGGAAGATGTTCCCGCTTATATCATTTTCTCCGATGCAACAATTATGGAGATGGCAGCTTACCTGCCGCAGGATTTTGATGAATTGGAAAAGATATCCGGGTTTGGTGAAATTAAGTTGGAAAGGTACGGGAAGATATTTTTAGATGCAATTACCCGGTATTGTGAAGTAAAGGGACTGAAATCGAAAATACATCTTAAAAAGCCCAAGCGCCAGAGAAGGAGAAGAAGTGTCAGTGGCAGCGGTGGGTCTCCCTCTCCTTCGGGGAGGGCCGGGGAGGGGTCAGACACTAAGGCAGAAAGCTGTTATCTTTTTAAAACCGGCAAGACCATCTCCGAAATTGCAGCCAGCAGGGCATTAAAAAATTCAACAATTGAAAGTCATTTAGCATATTATGTCCTTAGTGGTGATATTAAAGTTGATGAACTTGTCCCAACCGAAAAAATAACACACATCGAAAAAGCCATAAAACTTCATGGCGATCAGGCATTAGCTCCTGTAAAAAATGAACTTGGCGATGGATTTACCTACGGTGAGATAAGAGCTGTTGTCAATCATTTGAGGAGGGGGGAGGATCTTACTTAAATTTTGTTGAAAAGTATGGTTTGGTGTGCTACGATGAATAAAACCGTTAAAACGGTTAACCGTGAACTGTTCTCTTCTTTCGTCACCTCGTTGAAACGAGGTGTTAATGATATACCATTAACCCCGCGATTTATCGCGGGGTATTACAAATATCACATGTAACCAGTAACCGTTTTAACGGGTTTTTCCACGTTCCTATTAATCCTGTATCCCTATCCATATCAAATGCAATTCTAACCTGGATTTACTATTTTCCCCATAAATAAGATACTACCTGTTTCATTATCTTTTATTACAAAAATAAACGGGTGGTCTGCTTTGAATACTTTTTGAGGTACTGGGTTTATTATTGCCTTTTTTTGCATAATAACAGCAGTTGCAGCAGCAGCTTCTGTTCCTTCTTCTGAAACTTCAATGAATGCTTTATGAATCACCTTGGCAATGAACAAATCCCTTTTACCTGTCATGCCTGAAAAGTTTGCCCTTCCTCTAAATGCAATGGGCATGCCCATGTCAGATAAAGTTGGCGCTAAACCAAACTTATCCATTGTTTTGAATTTTGGAATTGATAATACTACGGTTTCAGTCTGTAATGAATTGATATTGTTAGAATAAGTTTCATAGTTAAATGAGTTTTCAAGCTCATTGATCCCTTCAATATCTTTGGGTAAGAAGATGACCATTGATGTCTTGTTAGCTGTATATGGCAGTTCAATAACTTGTAAGTTGTCATTTTCAAAATATTTTAAATCCGCTTTCCTGTTCATAAAACCGGTTTTGATTTGGGTCTTTACAGATGTGTAAAAAGGCATCTTTTTAGTCAATTTCTTATCAAACTGATATGCCCATTGTCCGTTAAAATATATGGCGTTTACAAGGACCAACCTGGTAAGTCCATTGAGTATTCCGGGCTGTATTAGATCCTTTATCTTGTTGTTGGTATTATTTTCAACCCATTCATTAATTTCCAGTCTTGCTTTTTCCCTTTCTTTATTTTCAGTGAAGTTCACATATTTCAAACCAGACCCATAGCAGGTCTTACTGAGTTCAAAAAATTCATCAAGAAAAGTATAATCCTTCTGTGCCCAAAGTGAGTTGGCAATATCAATTTGCAGTCCTTCCTGGTTTTGTTTGTCTAATCCATCAAGCAATTTTTTAAAGTTGGAATGAAGTAATTTTTGGTCCAGGTTAAAATGCAATGTTTTGCTCATTTGTTTTTCTGTCCTGTTTCGGGCACCGCCATAAGTCATTGCCAAAGCAGAAGAAATGCTAAAAGGGGAAAAGAACAAATTCTCATCCTTTTTATCTGTTTTCAATTCCGAAAACAGTTCAAAGGCAAATTGAGTGTTTCCTGTTACTGTTTCGTTGATATCCTGTGCTAAGATTGAATATGTGAAAGCTGATAGAGTTAGGGCTGATAATACAAATTTACTCTGAAAATAGTTCATAATTAGTTGTATTTTAGTTAGTTGTAAATTTCTTCGGGAATATAGTAAAAAAAGAATATAAAAGTTGTGGCTGGCTGTTTACTTTAGAGGTTCAATCTTTTCCAACGATTCGCGATTTACAATCTTTTTCCAATTATCCATTAGTTCTTCCTGATGTTTGCTTGCCCATTCTATTACTAATCCTAAAGCTCTTGGTGGTAACTTGCTTTTCATTATTCTTAAGTCCTGTATACTTATTTTTGCATTATATTCAGCATACTTTAC
The DNA here is from genome assembly GCA_043811005.1 of Bacteroidota bacterium. GTDB lineage: Bacteria > Bacteroidota > Bacteroidia > NORP154 > NORP154 > JBDRNO01. The sequence continues at coordinate 6,019 of JBDRNO010000082.1, forward strand.
ATGAAAATGAGGGTCCTCGTTAAGTCCTTCTCTGTAATACATAATAATTGTAATTCCATAAAACCTGCTGATTGTTGGCATAGTTAAACAACGTTAATAGTATTATTTACAATTTCGTTGTAGACCGTTTCCGGGCAAATTTCAAGTTCATCATTCCATGCAATTCCATCAGTTTCGTTGTTAATGAAAACTTTCTTGAAATTATCCCTGTTATTCCAGAATTTGAAGATTCCTTTTCCTGCTTCATTAGATAAGTCCACTTCTCCTGAAGTTCCATCTTCAAATTTGACCCAAATTTTGTAATCTGCTAAAGCTTTTACTTCTTTAGGTATATAATTCATAGTGTTTCGGATTAAATTTGAATATTAGTTATATATAATCATAGATTATGCAAATATACGTAAATTTTCTTGAATTTATCTCTTATAACCCTGCTAAAAGTAGTAGGGGTAACATACTAAAAGGGATATCATCTCATAATTTAACGTATCGGAATTTACTCACTATATTGTTTGTTTTCAAAGGTGTTCGTGAATTCCGCGGAGTTTATCCTGAGGGACGAAGGGCTCCATTTCAAAGTTTTATTCTGCCACAAAAACACAAAAGCACTAAGTTCCACTAAACTATAATGTAAATTGTATTATCTTTTTTATTAATTTTTTTGTGGGATTTTGAGTTTTAGTGATTTTGTGGCATTATTATTTTAATTAATTTGCTAAGTTATGTTCTTTACTTTCTCTAAATGTGAATGCCTTAATTCCTTCAAAAATGATCCACAACTGGCAAACACCAATCACAAATGCAATAACAACCAGTAACCAGTTATCATTTTCAAAGTAATTCAGTAAATTAAAGTAAGTAGCGACAAAGGACACCAGGGTTATAAAGATCATAGGAATGAGGGTGGGCAAATATCGGTTCTTATTTTTAAAAAGCCAAACGGAAATGACAAGCAGGGCAAGTGAGCTCAACAGTTGATTGGTTGAGCCGAATAACGGCCAGAGCCGCAAGCCGTCTGCACCGGTACCGTCAGACAGGATCAGGCCAAAAGAGAACAATACGGCTAATCCGCTGTGGAGATAACGGTTACCGGATTTCCTAAATCTCCAGGTTTTGGGAAATCTTAGTATGTTAATGCTTTCTCCTAATTCCCCTATGATATATCTCTGTATCCTGATAGCAGTATCCAATGATGTTGCGGCAAAGCTTATTACCATTACGGAAATGAAAACAGCGGCTAAATTCCGTGTATTTCCCATGTTATCAGTAATTGTTTGTGTAATACCTATTTCTGCCAGGAAGCTTGCCGTACTGTCAACAAAAGCAGATAACTTAGGTCCCAGACCCTTTGCTGCCTCAAAGCTATTGTAATGAGCGTACCAGGCATCTGCACTCTCAAAGCCGGCAGCTACCGCTATTGTAGCCGCAACTGCCAGGCATGCTTCAGTTATCATACCACCGTTTCCTATCATCCTGGCATTTTTCATTTTATCCAATTGCTTGGAAGTAGTGCCTGATGATACCAATGAATGAAAGCCGGAAAGAGCGCCACAAGCAATTGTGATAAACAGAAAGGGAAACCATGACATTGTATTCCCAGAAAGATTAACTGCAGGAGCATCCATTATGGGCTGGGCAACGAAGATCCCGATAAAAATACAAAGTAAACTTACAATCAATTGGTGAGAATTGATGTAATCCCTTGGCTGCAATAATGTCCATACGGGCAATACGGATGCAATAAAGCCATATACCATCAGGAATACTATCCAGGTCATTAATTCTGAACCTCCAATCCACATGCTTTCAGGCAGGTGAACGGGATACAGGAAGCCAATATAGATCATCATATAAAGCAACAACAATGCAATGATGGATGGGATCAACAGGTTTTTTTTCTTTTTGTATGTCCACCATCCAATGAAGATGGCAATGATTATCTGGAAGTTAATAGGAATGACCGTTCCGGGATAGTTGATAAACAACCTTGCGATGATATAGGCAAATACGGCAATTACCAGTAATACAAGCAGGAAAATTATTGCCATGAAAAGAATTTTAGAGCGTTTACCTATTGGTTTTTCCGTTATTGACCCGATAGACATCCCCTTGTTCCGGGTTGAGATGACCAGGGCTCCGTAATCGTGAACAGCCCCCATGAATATACTTCCCAGCACAATCCATAGCAGTGCGGGAAGCCATCCCCAGATGATTGCTATTGCCGGGCCCAGTATAGGAGCTGCCCCGGCTATTGAAGAAAAATGATGTCCGAAAAGCACATGCTTCTTGGTTGGGACGTAATCCATACCATCATTGATCTCAACTGCCGGAGTTATTTCATCAGTCTCGGTCTTGTAAATATATTTCGCAAGGAATTTGGAATAAAAGCGGTAGACCAGGAAAAGACAGATCAGGCAGTAGGGTTATGAGGGATGCGTTCATAGCAGATTATTCAATTGAATGACTCATGAATGACAAATAATTAGATTTTAACAATCACTAAAAAGGTAGATACAAGTCCAGGATAAAAAATACTGCAAAAACCACACTTGCAACACCGTTGGTTGTGAAGAATGCTAAATTGATCTTGCTCAGGTCATTTGGTTTTACCAAAGAATGTTGATAGAAGAGTAATCCGATAAATATCCCGGAACCGATCCAGTACCATAAACCAAGATCAGCATAGAAACCCGCATATAATATGAATAAAGCAGTTATTAAATGAAACAGGATGGAGAGTATTATAGCAGGCTTACTACCGATCGCAACCGGAAAGGATTTTAAGTTTTGTGATTTATCGAAATCCTCATCCTGCAGGGCATAAATAATGTCAAATCCGCTCACCCAAAACAAAACGGCAAATGAGTATAATAACGGCAGCCAATCAAATTTACCGGTAACTGCCAGGTAAGCACCTATCGGGGCTAATGATAAGCCAAGGCCTAAAATCAAATGCGATAAATAGGTAAACCGCTTGGTGAAGCTATAACCCAGGATAACCAGTAATGCCACGGGTGACAGGTAAAAACAAATTTCATTAATAAAGTAGGCGGTAATAATAAATAGCACCGAATTAGCTATTACGAAGATCAGGACGGATTTGTGTTTAATGATGCCTGCTGGAATTTCCCTGAAACCCGTTCTTTTATTGACTTTATCAATATCCTTGTCAATGTATCGGTTAAATGCCATGGCAGCGCTACGTGCAAAAACCATACATAAAATAACAAATACGAATATTTTCCCGTCAAACCGGGCGTCTGTAAAGGTAATTGCCGATAGAAAGCCGATTATTGCAAAAGGTAATGCAAAAATGGTGTGGCTGAATTTGATGAGAGAGAGGTAATTTGATATAGTATTCTTTTGGGGCATTAGTTTAAATGGTTTGGTAAATATACCTATTTATATTGGTAGATGATATATGGTTGATGGAAGATGGGAGATGGAAGATGGTTGTTTTTAGATATTTAATTATCATTTCATAAAACCAATATTATAGACAAACTCTGATTAGTTTCTGGGCTCTGGGTTCTTGGTACTGGGTTGTTGGTTTTATACTCAGACTTCGTAATCAATACATACCACCCAGCACCCAGTAACCAGTACCCAGCAACATTATCTTATTTATACGTAACTCAATTCAATTGATCATTTTTTTAATGAATTTACGAAGTTATGTTCTTAATAAATCTATATATTTAATAAATCGTAGTTTTGTGACCAGTATTTTCTTTTTCGTCCGTCCCCCGTTCCTTTTTAATTAGAAGTTTCACGCAACTATACATCACGAAATATTCCCAGGCAAACGGGATAAATCCTGCAAAGCCGATCAGCGGCATTTCAAATATTTTTATTCTTTCTGTAAACGGCACTTTATACACCCATTTTGTTACTGCCCAGTAATTCCAGAATTCCCACAAAAATCCACATATAATACCTGCAAGCAAAAGGCATAATATCCTGTTCAGTTTACCTTGTTCCAAATCCCTTAGCAGCGATCCGGCACCGCTGGCATGAGCTATGGGTTCAAGCAAAAAGATAAATCCGATCCATACCATGATGAACAGATATTGAGCTATTTGTTGTTCTATAAGTAAAGGCAAAATCAACAATATACATCCAAATATGAGCCATACATACATAAACCTTGGAGAAAGTTTCAAATTTGCGATCCTGAATCGATTGAAAATTCCAACGGTTTCGAAGAACTCGGCAGTTAAAAAGATGCCTGGCATAATAGTAGCGAATGCAAGAGCATAACCAAAATAACGTAAAACTATGTTCTCATGTAAATTGATATACTCCCAGTTCTGTAAATAAAGGTTGTAAACTTCAAAAATTACCCAGATGATGATAGATACAACTATCTGCAGGAGAAATTCCTTTTTCTTATTAGATATAAGCGAAGTACCTTTCAATTTAAAGATCAGGGCGTCCATAAATAATAGATATCCCCACCAGCAAATAGGGGTGGTCCATCTGCAAATTTCCCAGGTAATAGCAGAATGCGATTGGAAAATGACAATTACCTCGCCAAAGGCGATCAATAAAAGCCCGAGCCAGCCGTATATCTTGAATGAGTGATATTTGTTGTTGTTTGGCATGATGTGTATTTTTTATTTTGTGAGCAAATATAATTCTCTTAATTCATTTCTCCGGCATTTATATTATATATAGGCT
>JBDRNO010000083.1:0-4144 GCA_043811005.1 Bacteroidota bacterium
ACACATGTGTTATTCATCCTTAATAATTCCACATTCTAAACTCGTAATTCTAAATTTTACATTTTAATTGCTTAACTTAATGACATTGCCCGGTAGGGTGGCTGGTGTCTAGTAGGGATTACTTCCCTATAATATTATCAAAAAAACCAGCAGCCAGTAGCCAGCAACCAGTAGCTGTTTATTAAAAGCACAAACGTCAGATTTTAAGGCAAGCTTATTTAATATTAAATTTCTTAATATAGTGAACTACCAGCAATACAGACCTTCTGGCTTCAAACTTCTTCCTCCTGTAGTTAAAAATTTACTGATCATTAACGGGCTGGTATTTTTAGGAACTTATGTTCTGGGATACACTTTTGGATTTGACCTGGTTGAGTACTTTGGATTGTATCATTGGGAATCCCAATATTTCAAACCATACCAGTTCATCACACATTTATTCATGCACGGAGGATTTGCACATATACTATTCAACATGTTTGCACTGTGGATGTTTGGAAATGTGTTGGAAAATGTTTGGGGAGGGAAAAGATTACTAACATATTATTTGATAACAGGCTTGGGAGCCGGCTTAATTCATCTCCTTGTCACTTCATACCAGCTCTTCTCAATTGAGAGTGCCGCTCAAACTTATGCTAATGCCCCTTCTATTGAAGTTTTCAGAGCTTTCACGGCTGAATATGTGCCCAGTATATATTTAGGGAGTTTCCAGCAATTGATAGATTCATGGATGTACGATCCCAATAACACTTATTATATAAAAAATTCCTTATCACTTATTGATCAGCTTATTGAGATTAAACAAGATATTCCCACTGTTGGCGCTTCAGGAGCCGTTTTCGGCTTATTACTGGCTTTTGGTATGCTTTTTCCAAACAGCGTAATATATATTTACTTTGCCATTCCCATAAAAGCAAAATACTTCGTAATCCTTTATGGCGCTTTAGAACTTTGGTCTGGCATTCAAAACAATCCTGCTGATAACGTTGCACACTTTGCCCACTTAGGCGGCATGCTTTTCGGCTTTCTCTTGATAAAATACTGGGGAAGGAATACGAGCAGTTTTTATTAATTTGTTAATCGTATGTTAACAATAATAGAAGAATTCAAAAATTCCTTTAAGTCCGGCTCTGCATTAACCAGGTTGATAATTATCAATTTATTGGTCTTTGCCTCCATTAAGATCATTATGTTATTGTTCTTCTTGTTCAATATTCAGAACGAAACAATCAATCAGTTAATCCGCTGGCTTGCTGTCCCTGCAAGCTTTAAAATATTGATATTCAGACCCTGGACACTATTTACATATATGTTTCTGCAGGAGGGATTCTTGCATATCCTCTTTAACATGCTCTGGCTTTATTGGTTTGGGAAAATATTCCTGGAATACCTGGGGGAAAAAAAACTGATCAGCACTTATATTCTTGGAGGGTTATCAGGTGCCGCCCTTTATATCCTGGCTTTCAATATTTTTCCCGTTTTTAGCGACATCCTCCCCTACTCTTTTGCCCTAGGCGCCTCGGCAGCCATTCTCGCAATTGTAATTGCGATCTCCGCTTTCATACCCAATTACTCTTTACACATTATGTTCTTAGGCCCGGTTAAGCTAAAATACATTGCCATCTTCTCTGTTATAATAGACATCCTAAGCATACAAGGAGATAATGCCGGCGGTCACCTTGCACACCTCGGGGGAGCTTTATTCGGATATGTCTATATCAAACAATACCAAAAGGGGCGGGATTTGGCAATGGGGTTTAACAGTGTTTTTGATAGTTTGGTATCATATTTCTCTACTAAAAGCCGGATAAAAGTTGTTCACTCTTCCAAAAAAAGAAAAAGACAGTATAAGCAGGATGAAGACTACAATGTCCAAAAAGCTGCAAGGCAGCATCGGCTCGATGAAATTTTAGACAAAATATCAAAATCTGGCTATGAGAGCTTGACCTCTGAAGAAAAAAGGATATTGTTTGATATAAGTAATGACAGTAAATAAAGTACTATATGAAATGGGATAAATTATAACATTTTTCTATATTCAGGGAGATTCCTCGCTGCACTCGGAATGACAGGTATCGTGGGCTAAAAGGGTCAGTGATGCGGGGCGGCTTTTGCCGCCCCGCATCACTGACCGCCACGCAAGAAAACTTGTCATTCCGAACGGAGCGCAGCGAAGTGAGGAATCTCCCCTCATAGGTGCAGTAATATATCCAATTTTATCACGTTTTTAGTATAATTAATTACAACTAACTAAAATACAGCTAATTATGAACTATTTTCAAAGTAATAAAAAATCATTCTTATTAACCATGTTTATTACAGTTTCATTACTTGCAATTAACAGAACTTACGCATGTACAAACTTTTTGATTACAAAAGGAGCATCAACAGATGGTTCAACAATGATCAGTTATAGTGCTGACTCACACCAATTGTATGGTGAGTTGTATTACAAGCCAGCCACAGATCACCCTGCAGGAACAAAAGTCAAAATTTATGAATGGGATACGGGGAAATACCTTTGTGAAATTGACCAGGTAACACATACTTATTCGGTAGCAGGAAACATGAATGAGTTCCAGGTGGCTGTCGGTGAAACTACTTATGGAGGGCACAAAGAGCTACAGGATACAATAGCAAAGATGGATTACGGAAATTTGATCTACCTAAGTCTTCAAAGAGCAAAAACAGCCCGTGAAGCCATCAGGATAATAAGCGAACTTATGGATAAACATGGTTTCCGCAGCCATGGCGAGTCATTTTCCATCTCCGACCCCAACGAGGTTTGGATTATGGAGATAATAGGCAAGGGATCCGGGAGCAATGGAGCTGTTTGGGTTGCACGTATGGTTCCTGACGGATATGTTTGTGCACATGCTAACCAGGCAAGAATAACTACTTTCCCTTTTTCAAAAAAAAATAAATGGGATGATCCAAAACAAACAACCTTCCACTCTCCTGATGTAATTTCATTTGCAAGAGAAAAAAACTATTTTAATGGAAAAAATGAGGATTTTAGTTTCTCCGACACCTATGCACCGGTAGATTTTGGCGCTGCCCGTTTCTGTGAAATACGCGTCTGGGCATTCTTTAATGAAGTTAAAAAAGATATGTCACAATACTGGGAATATGCAAAAGGTCATATAAAATATGATAAAAAAACCGGGTATGCTATTAACAGAATGCCATTATGGATCAAACCTGACAAAAAAATTTCCGTACATGACATGATGAATTTCATGAGAGACCATCTTGAAGGCACTGAATTAGATATGAGGAAAGACATAGGTGCAGGACCTTTTGAATGTCCTTACCGCTGGAGACCTCTAACATGGGAAGTTGACAGTATAAGGTATTTTCATGAACGCGCTACCGCTTCTCAACAAACAGCTTTTTCTTTTATAACACAATCACGCTCATGGTTACCTGACCCGATCGGGGGAATAAACTGGTTTGGTGTTGATGATGCAGCAAGTTCTGTTTATATTCCAATTTACTGTGGAATAACAAAAGTTCCCGATGCTTATGCGGAAGGAAATGGCAATATGATGGAATTTACATTTAAATCAGCATTCTGGGTATTTAGTTTGGTCTCGAATTTTGCATATACAAGATACAATGTCATACATCCGGAAATTCAGGAAGTACAATCTGAATTAGAAAACAAATTTATTGAAGAAATAAAGGATATTGATGCAAAAGCCAAAAAATTATATGAAAAAGATGAAAAAACTGCTATAAATTTCCTGACAGACTACTCAGTTTCCAAGGGCAACGAGACATTTACAAGATGGACAGTACTATTCCAATACCTGTTCACTAAATACATGGATGGTAACATGAAAAAGACCAAAGACGGTAAATTTATAGATAATGGCACAGGAGAAGTTGCTTATCCTGACTGGCCTGGTTATGGTGAAAAATGGTACAGGAAAATTGTTAAAGAAACAGGAGATAAATTAAAAATGTTGGAAGAACCCGGGCATTAACACAGTACGATTTACGATCTATACTTTGCACGGGGTAAATTATTGCATTAAAAAGGCCCAAATTTGTACTCAATAATGCACTGGTTTATACATTTTTATGTATAACTATGTTTCCAGTATATTATATTCACTCTCTATATGTCTTCAAGGAAATT
>JBDRNO010000084.1:0-14883 GCA_043811005.1 Bacteroidota bacterium
GTACCTGGTGGGGGACTAAGGCCTATTCCAACAATTTCTGCTGAAGATGTTGGTGAAATTACAGCACAAACAGCAATTAGAGAAGATTTAAAAGGAAAGCGATTTAAATTAACAGGACCAGAAGCCATTTCATTTCCTGAAGCAGCAAAAAGGATTTCGGAAGTAACCGGTAAAAAAATAAAACATATTCAAATACCTTTATTTGCTTTTAAAATCGTATCAATAATTACATTACCTTTTAATTCTTTTATTCGATTCCTTTACTGGGGTATTAAAATGTTAAATAATTTTCCCTCTGACCTTGCGGAGAAAGTCCCGGAAGACCATAAATATTTATTAAAAATATTTTCTTATACTCCTATAACTTTTGATATGGAGATAAGAAGAAGATTTAATAAAACCGTATTATTGAAAAACCAGTAACCAGAACCCAGCTACCAGCAACTGATTATTAAGTACAGAAAGATAGATTTTAAAATTAACTTAATTTGAAAAAGGAAAGGAATTAATTATGTGCAGCACTTGCGGATGCGGACAGCCGGATAAGCCGGTAACCATCAGAAAACCGGGTGAAGAACAAAGCAGTGATCACCAGCATGAACATACTCACCATGGTCATTCACATGATCACTCGCATATAACAGAGATCCAGGTTGAGCAGGACATTCTTCAAAAGAACAACCTTCTTGCTGAAAGGAATCGCGGCTTTTTTGAAGCCAAAAATATTCTGACACTTAATCTGGTCAGTTCACCCGGCTCAGGGAAAACCTGTCTTCTCGAACGTACGATTAAGGAATTAGGCAAAGAATTAAACTTTTATGTTATCGAAGGCGATCAGGAAACCATGAATGATGCCAATCGTATTCAAAAGACCGGAGCATCTGTTGTCCAGGTAAATACAGGCATGGGCTGCCATCTTGATTCTGATATGATCAACAAAGCTGTTAGAGAGCTTGATGTTCCTGATAATTCGATCCTAATGATCGAAAATGTCGGAAATCTTGTATGCCCTGCATTATTTGACTTAGGCGAATCCAAACGGGTTGTTATTATCAGTGTTACCGAGGGAGATGACAAGCCGATTAAATATCCCACAATGTTCCATACTTCGGATATATGTATAATAAATAAGGTTGACCTGCTGCCTTATGTTGATTTCAATATTGAAAAGTCAAAGGAATATGCGCTTCAGGTTAATCATCATCTGCAGTTTTTTGAAATGTCGGTAAAGACAGGGGAGGGGATGGATATGTGGTATGATTGGTTAAGGAAACAAAAGGAATATCCAAAAAAACCACAAAAATGATTATCATAATAAAAAAAAATATTATTTTTGTATTATACAACTTATAAATAATAAATATTAGAATTATGACATCTTTGAATATAAATAAAACAAATGAAATAGAAAATGTTTTAACCTTTTTCAAAGAGCGGTTTTATTTGCTCAATGAAGAGGAAATAATTAAATGGGCATTATCAAAAGCTTATTTTGAATATCAAAAACAGATAAATTATTCAGATCCTTCAACAGAGGAATTATTACTTCAGGCATCAAAAACATTTCAAATAAGCAACAAAAACAATGAAGCCGTTTTAACAAATTTCCACATGAAAGATGTAAAAAATATAAATTTTGTTGATTATGAATAAAATCATTGTTGTTAAATTTCCTTTTATCGAAAATCCCGAACAATACAAACTTAGACCCGTATTATGTCTTACCAAAGCTATTGGAAAATATAAACTTGTTGTAGTAGCATATATTACAACCAATATCGAAGAAAAAGCAGAAACAGATATATTATTAGATAAAAAACACTCTGATTTCAAGAAAACAAATTTAACAAGTACCTCCCTTATAAAATTACACAAATTAGCAACAATCAGCTTATTTGATGCCTTTGGTGAATTAGGCAGTTTATCAGATAATACATCTCTTGAAGTAAAAGATAAATTAAGATTAGTTTTCAATCTTTAAAGAAAATCATAGCCCCAAAAACAGTATCCCCGCCCCGCTAAGAAATATAATAGCCCCTGCAATCGCATGAGTATATTTTTCCAGCTTTCCTAAAGGCAGTAAGTTTATTCCGAAAGAAGATATTAGTACAACTGCAAGCATAGTTGCGATAGTAATTATTGCAAAAGTACCGGTTACTAATATTAATCCCCAGATATTGCTTTGTGCAGCAGGATACATCAATATAGGAATTAATGGTTCACAAGGACCAAAAGCGAAAATAAGAAATAAAACCCAGGGAGTAAGGTTAGTAATGTTTTCTTCCTTATGTATATGAGCGTGCCCGGCAATATGGTCATGGTTGTGAGTATGAAAGCTTCTATCACTATGAATATGTGCATGTGTGTGGGGCTTGTCTTTGAAAGCCCTATATAATCCCCAGGCAAAATATACAAGTCCGAAAGCGATGAATAGCCATGCAGCGAGATTGCCCCGCGATCCTTCCCAAAATTCTATTTTTGTAATACCGATACCAAAAGCAATACCGATAGAACCTAATAAAATAGAGCTTCCAACGTGACCTAATCCGCATAATGCTGTTACCCAGGCTGTTTTAAACATACTCCATTTTCTTGCACGGGACATGACAATAAATGGAAGATAATGATCAGGTCCCAACAAGGTGTGCAAAAAACCTATTGAAGCTGCGGTGAGAAGTAGGATTGTTATGTCTTGGTGCATTTATGTCAATTAATATTTACCTTTTCTTTTGCAAAAATAATCTTTTATTTATAATTTCGTGCCATCTTTCTTAAAAAAAATAACACGATGCAGGTTAAAAGATTTGGTGTATCACTCGAAGAAGACATGCTGAATGCACTTGATAAACTGGTTATAAGCAATCAGTTTCCTAACCGTTCACAAGCTATTCGCTATCTTATTAAAAGTACTCTTGTTACGGAGAAATGGGATAAGAATAATATTGTTGCAGGCGCTATTGTAATTGTTTATGATCATCATAAAAGAGAATTAAACAGTAAGCTAATTAATGTACAACACGATTTTCACGACTTGATCTTATCTACTCAACATGTACATCTTGCACATGATATTTGCTTAGAAACCATTGCCGTGAAAGGAAAATCACAGGAATTGATAAAATTAGCAGATAGAATTATTGGCACTAAAGGAATCAAACACGGTAAGCTGGTGATGACAGATTTGGGATAATTTTTTTGAAATATAAATAGCACGAATTTATAATTTAGTAACATTATTGATTATAACTAAATTATGAGAAATAAAACAAAAATTTTAAAAGCAGCTATTTGGATAGCATTTGCAATACTTGTAAGTATTGTTAAGTCTTACACTGTCGTTGCTCAGACAAAAAAAGACACGGTCTTTCTGGAAGAAGAAAAACTATCTTACAAGTTAAAAGAGGTAGTAATTACAGCAACTAAAAGACCAATAATGCTTGCAAAAGTTCCTGTTCAAACTGTATTAATAACAAAAGATGAGATAAAAGAATCAAATGCGAAGAATATATCAGAACTGTTAGTGTCTGTTCCGGGAATTAATATTCGTAGTGAAAATGTTCCAGGTTCATCGGCATGGCAATCAACTCTCGGAGGATTAGATTTTGACAAAGGTTATGCCCTTGTATTAATAAACGGTGAAAGGGTTCTTGGTGGTGGAATGGGAGAATATGGTATAAGCATCAATCAGATACCTGTTGAAATGGTAGAAAGGATAGAAGTTGTTAAAGGACCTGCCTCGGCTTTGTATGGAAGCGATGCTATAGGTGGTGTAGTGAATATCATAACAGAACTAGTTCCGGAAAAACCTTTATTTACATCATCCATCGGTGCCGGTTCTTATGATACATATCTTGGGAGTGTTACTTATGGTCAACCGATTGGAAAATTTGGATTTCTGGCAAATTTTAACAGAAAAGATGCTAAAAGAGGCAGGTATGGTAAATCGGAGGATGACTTTACCGGCCAATATGCACTTACAAAATTTCAATATAAAGTATCTCCGAAAGCAACTTTAAACCTTGGTGTAAATTATGATGACATAAAATGGGAATATGCAACTGAGAAAAAGGCAAGAATAAGCCCGTCTTTTGAAATAAACTTACCCAGTGAGTCTGCTTTTAAAATTAAGAGTTATTATTATAATTTGGATTTTGATTTATTTTCTCCCGGTTACACTCGCAGATTTGGAGATATTACTCTTATGCAGGCAGAAACACAATATACCAAACCTTTGGGAAAGAAAAATGTGGCTACAACAGGAATAGAATATATCGGTACTGATATAAATATGGATGTAAGCATTGATACATATTTTGTAAATAAAAAAACAGATTTGTTGAGTTTTTATCTGCAGGATGAGATAACTCTGCGTCCATTTAATTTTGTTTTAGGCGGACGAGTTGACAATCATTCAGTTTATGGAACGGAATATAATCCTAAAATATCTGCAATGTGGAATATTAGTGATAGTACGAGATTGAGATTATCAGCAGGGAAAGCGTTTAAATCACCCACAATACGACAACTATATGTATTTTTTAAACATGGAAACTGGTGGAATGAACCTAATGAAAATCTTGAACCGGAAAAATCATGGGGCTATTCTGTCGGATTAGAACAAGTTTTTAAAAATTTACATGCTAATCTGAACATTTTCAGAAATGACATCAATAATATTATTGCTCAAGTAGAGACGGACGAAAAAATAGATAATGTACCTGTAAAAATCTGGGAAAATTACCAGAAGGCATATACTCAGGGTATTGAACTTAGTATAAATGCTTTTGTTTTCAGAACACTTACTGTTAATCTTGCTTCTACATATCTTGATACAAAGAATTTAGAGACCGGTAAGCGTCTTCCTTATACATCTGAATATATTGGTAGTACTGGTATAAATTATAAAATTAAGTCATGGAAATTATCTTTCCACTGGAACACAAGTTATTATTCCGAATGCTTCTCAGATGCTGCAAATACTAAAAAGATTAATGATTACTCTGTTTCAAACTTCAAACTCATAAAAGGAATAACAAAAGGACTTGAGTTTTCGTTTGAAATTGACAATATATTTGATTCCGATTATGGTGAGCCGGATATGGACTGGCTTGGTAGAACTATATCAGGAAAATTATTTTTTAAACTTTCAAAATAAAAGGAGGAAACTAAAATGAAAAGAACAACAGTATTTTTAACAATTTTATCAGTATTTTTTTATCTAACATCTTTTGCACACGATTTATGGATTATTGTTGACAATTATTATCCTGCTGTTGGAGAAAAAGCAGTAGTAAAGGTTATGTTTGGTCACAAATTTCCTGAATGTGATATTTTAATTTCCAAAGAGCAGTTGAGTGAATTTTTTTACATAAATCCGGATGGTCAAAAAAAAGAAATCATCAAAACTTGGGAGGAAAAAAAGGGAGAAAAAAGTGGATTTTTAGCAGGAGAAATCATTATTGAACAGGAAGGAACTTACATAATTTGTGCTTCTAGAAAAAAAAAACAGGAGAAAATTGCAAACAACCTTCAGAAAAATACGGCAAATCTATTGTGATAGCAGGTAAAGGAAATAACATTGTCAGTCAATTTCTAAACAATAGAATTGAACTTGTTCCTTTAGAAAATCCTTCAGAAATAAATATTAAGAAAGAGTTACCTGTAAAAATTCTATATGAAGGTAATCCTTTACTTACATATGTTTATGCAACATATGAAGGATTCTGTTCTGAAGGTGAACCATTTAAAACTACTGCCAAAAGTGATGAAAAGGGAATTGCATATATGAAAATTACTCAACCTGGTGTATGGTTCATAACAGTTAATTTTAAAAGAGATTTTTCGACATCTTTAACATTTGAAATCAAATAAAGGAATTAAACACGGCAAATTGGTTATGACTGCAACGGATTAAGTGTTACTGCTGAAAAGATTTATGATATTGAGAAAAGAAAACAAATAATGAAACTCCTGGATAGTTTTGACCATTATCACTTGCTACAAATCTATTGACTTATTTGTTGCGTGTTACGAGTTACGTATTGAGGGTTATTCGTATAAAAATTATTAAAAAACCGGGCGCCAGTCCATTAAAAGATCTTCCATCTTTCTCCATAAGTGGCTTACATCATTACACATTATGATAAGGTTATGTTTTCTTCCTCTAATATCAATTATATGGTTTTTAAAAGTAGCTTCTTTTATAAATCCTAATTTTTCAAATGCCTTTATCGCAGAAGTCTGCTGATCAGTCATCTGTGCAGTTATTTTGTCAAGCCCAATGTTAGTGGCATTATTTACCAGTTCTTTTGCAAGAATGGTCCCTATTCCTTTTTTTCGGAACTCTTTTGCAACAACCAATCTGATTTCTCCAACATGTTTTGTCCAGCCATAGCTTGTTCTATGTAAGGTAGCATCTCCAATAATTTCATCCTTTACAATTGCGAGAATGGGTAAGATTTTTGAATAATCAATATTGTCTACCCATTTTTGAATAATTTCTTCTTTTGTAACATCATCTTTAAGAAAAAGCCTGTCTTCTTCAGGAAGTTTTTTGAAAAATTTCAAAAGTTCATCCTTGTCATTTTTTTCCATTGGTCTTAAAATGACCTCTGTATCATCTTTAAGAGCTTCTTTTTTTGGATAATCTGATAGGTCCATTTTTTTTTAAATTAGATTATAAATATAAATTTTTTTAAGATAAAACATTAACTCCATATTCATAGCCCTTATTAAATGCCTCGCTGTTAATTTTTTCTGTTCCTTTTGGAATTGAATCAAGTACTGCTTTTTCAACCGCATCATGGCTCAATAATTTAGTGACAGCCGTGAAAAATCCAACCATAATAATGTTTAAAACCAATCTTATGCCAATCTCTTCTGCAAATCTTGTTGCAGGAATTTTAAAATGTTTTATTCCCTCTCTTAAATTATTAACTTTTACAAGCTCCTCTTCTGTAATAAGAATTCCATCAGATGATAGTTCAGGAATAAACTTATTATATGCATCCTGGCTCATTACTACAAGAATTTCCGGCTTTTTTAAATAAGGATATGTTACATAGGTATCGCTTACTATTAATTGGGCGCTACATGCGCTACCTCTTGCTTCAGGTCCGAAACTCTGGGTCATTGTAGCAAATTTGTTATCATAAATAGAAGCGGCTTTCCCCAATACTAATCCTGAAAGTATTACACCCTGACCTCCAAGTCCACCAATTTTGATTTCTTTTTTCATTTGTATTTTTGTATTTGTAATTTATTTAACTATAAATGTAAAAATGTATAAAATGCCTAAAAATTTAAATGCTTAATTTAATTTTTTTTCAATTTCAGCTCATCTTATGTCTTTCCATAGGGCACATATTTATCACCAATGACTTTTTTGAAATGTGAATTCATTGATTCAAGGAATGATGGTCTTTCTCTATCAACGAATTTACCAACAATTATTTCTCCTTTAAATGTTATCCCAGCTTGTTTTGTATCAACTCCTTTTTTTATAACACTATTCTCTTTATAATATTTCATTTCATTAATTCCATCACCCAGTTTGTTTCTGCGTAAATATAAAGTCGGGCATGGAGCAATGATCTCAATGAATGAAAATCCTTTCTTATGCAATGCTTCTTTCATTGAACTGGCAATTTGACGCACATGATAAGCAGTCCATCTGGCGACATATACTGCTCCACAACTATCAGCAAGAAAAGGAAGATTAAATGGCTGCTCAAAATTCCCGTAAGGTGTAGTAGAATTTATTGATCCTTGATGTGATGTAGGAGTAACCTGACCGCCAGTCATCCCATAAGTGAAATTATTTACACAAACAACAACTATATCAATATTCCTACGTGCAGCATGTATGAAATGATTTCCTCCAATAGCAGAGATATCGCCATCACCTGAATAAACTATAACTTTAAGTTCGGGCTTGGCAAGTTTCAATCCTGTTGCAAATGGTATTGCTCTTCCATGCGTTGTATGAAAAGAGTCAAGATCCATATAACCTGCAACCCTGCCTGTACAGCCAATACCGGAAACTATCGCTACTTTGTCCATGTCGATCTCACTACTTAATAATGCCCTGGAAAAACAATTTACAGTTGTTCCTATTCCACAACCCGGACACCAGATATGTGGTAACCGATCTTGCCTTAAAAATTGATGAACCGGATTTTCAATATTCATTTTGCTGCCTCCATTATTACATTATAAATATCTTCAGGATTATGTACTGTTCCTCCTGCATGAGAAACTAAATAAGTTTTTGCTTGTCCATGGGCATTTCTTTCAACTTCATAAAACATCTGCCCTAAATTCAGTTCAGGTACAACAAAGCTTTTAATTTTTCCGGCTAATTCCATTATTCGTTTTTCAGGGAAAGGCCAAACCACTTTAAGCCTGAGATGACCAACTTTTATTCCTTTCTCCCTGGCTCCATTTATTGCCGGAAGACAGACCCTTGATGTTATACCGTAAGAAATAACAACAATATCAGCGTCTTCAGTGCCATCTTCTTCATACATTGCTATTTTGTCTGCATTTAAACGAATTTTATCAACAAGTCGCCTTACAAGTTTATCCTGGGCTTCCGCATTTATGACAGGATATCCTTTTTCATTATGTGTAAGACCTGTAATATGAATTTTATAACCTTCTCCGACCTTTACAAATTCAGGCACCATATTTTCCCCGGGTTTATATGGGAGGTACTCCTCTGGTGGCAAACTTGTATATTTTCTGTTTACAAGTTTTATTTCACTCTCATCAGGAATAACAACCTTTTCAATCATATGCCCAACACATTCATCCATCATAAATAATACAGGGACCCTGTATTCTTCAGCAAGATTGAAAGCATCGATCATTAAATCAAAACATTCCTGTGGTGAATTTGGACAGATGGCAATTATTTCATAATCCCCATGAGACCCCCCACCTTGCTTGCATCATATCGCTCTGTGCAGGAAGGGTTGGAAGCCCTGTAGAAGGTCCGCCTCTTTGAACATCAACAATTACCATAGGTGTTTCGGTTATAGCTGCAAGGCCAATATGTTCCATCATTAAAGAAAGACCAGGTCCGCTTGTTACGGTCATTGATTTTTTTCCAGCCCAGGAACTACCTGCAATGGCAATTGAAGAAGCAATTTCGTCTTCCATTTGAATAAACATTCCTCCAATGAGAGGGAAACGAAGAGAAATACGTTCAACTACTTCTGTTGATGGAGTAATCGGATAGCCGGCAACAAACCTGCATCCAGCAGCTATTGCTCCTTCACAACAGGCATGGTCTCCATCAAGAAAATGATTACCTGTTAATACTGCACTTTTCCCTGATTTACTCATAGAATAATTTTTTTTACTTGTGATGGGTCAATTCCTTTTTTTACAAGGTCTTTAATACGTACACCAAAAATTGCAAAATCAGGACAATATAATCCACAAAGATCGCATCCTGTGCAATCTTCCGCTCTTACAACAATGGGATAATGATATCCTTTCTTGTTAAATTCATCTGAAAATTCAAGAACATCAAACGGACAAAACTCAATGCAAAAGTCACATCCTTTACACTCATCAGGATGAATGATTACTATTCCTTTTGCAATTTTATTTTCTTTTGTTTCCAAAGTATTCATATAAAGATTATTTTAATTATGCAAATGTAAAATACCTTCTTATATAAAAAAATGATTTATATCAATTTAATTTTTTTATTAAAAAATAACTCAATAGATTTGCGGAAATGAATAATTATTAATTAAAAAAACATTTAAATTATGGCTTTAAAAATCACTGATGAATGTATTAGTTGTGAGGCATGTGAACCGGAATGCCCCAACAAAGCAATTTATGCTCCTGACGAGGAGTGGTCTTATGCTGATGGAACAGATCTATCCGGTGAGGTAACACTTCCAAATGGTTCTACAGTTGATGCTGATGCAAAGAATGAACCTCTATCAGATGAGTTTTTCTTTATTATCACTGATAAATGTACTGAATGTACAGGTTTTCATGAAGAGCCGCAATGTGCTGCCGTTTGTCCCGTTGATGATTGTTGTATTCACGATGAGGATCATAAGGAAACGGAAGAGCAGCTTACGGCAAAGAAGGAATGGTTGCATAAATAGCATTAATGACTATCCAAGATTAAGAACTAATTAATGCCTGCCTGTTAAGATGCAAAATTTGATAATTTTTTGTGAAATTTTGTGTTTTAGTGATTTTGTGGCTTCAGCGTGAGTTCAGCCGAACTGCAAAAATGACTTATTAGAGTGGACTCATATTTGCTCTAAGGGTTATCTGTTTTATTAACATGTCGAAACCTTATCCCCTGATATTATCGGGAGATAAGGTTTTTTTAATAAATTTGTATTATTTCTACAAAATGTAATCATGGACAAATACTCCTATTTGGGAAATGCCGATATTGCTGCTATAGAAGAATTTCATGAGAGATATCTTGATGATCCCTGCAGTATAGATACAGGGTGGAAGAAATTTTTTGAAGGTTTCGAGTTTGCCAGGAAAAATTTTAACGATAAAGGAGAAGCGCTTGATTCATTTCATAAAGAATTTGATGTAATAAACCTGATCAACGGTTACCGTCAGCGTGGGCATTTATTTACCAAAACCAATCCTGTTCGGGAAAGGAGAAAATATACACCAACGCTTGATATCAGTAATTTCGGGCTTGATGAAAGTGATATGGATAAGGTATTTCAAGCCGGAGCACAAATAGGGATCGGCCCCTCCAGGCTGAGAGATATTATTGAGCATCTGAAACAAACATACTGTCAGTCGATCGGAGCAGAGTACATGTATATAAGAAGCCCGAAGGCAGTAAGCTGGCTGCGGGAAAAGATGGAGAGATCAAAGAATACTCACGATTTTTCAGCCAACGAGAAGAAGAATATTTTGAGCAAGCTCAATCAAGCCGTTGCTTTTGAGCAATTTTTACATACCAGGTTTACCGGCCAAAAACGGTTTTCGCTGGAAGGATGTGAGACGTTAATTCCTGCTTTGGATGCTATCATTGAAAGAGGTGTACAATTGGATATTGAGGAATTTGTCATTGGAATGGCTCACAGGGGGCGTTTGAATGTTCTGAGTAATATTTTCAATAAATCATATAATGATATATTTTCGGAGTTTGAAGGGACACCTTATGATGATTTGTTATTTGGAGGAGATGTTAAATACCACCTGGGTTATTCGAGTGATGTTGTTATCGGTTCCAATAAAAAGATACATTTAAGCTTATCTGCCAATTCCTCTCATTTGGAATCCGTTGATCCCGTGGTTGAAGGGATGACAAGAGCAAAGATAGATAACAAATACAATGGTGATTACAACAAGATCGCACCTATACTCATACATGGTGATGCTTCGATAGCAGGTCAGGGCGTGGTTTATGAAGTAGTTCAAATGTCGCAATTAGACGGTTATAAGACCGGGGGCACTATACATATCGTCATTAATAACCAGATCGGCTTCACAACGGGTTATTTAGACGGGCGCTCAAGCACATACTGTACTGATGTTTGTAAGGTGACCTTATCTCCCGTGTTTCACGTAAATGCTGATGATGTTGAAGCAGTTGTTTTTGTTATCCGGCTTGCTATGGAGTTTCGCCAGGAGTTTCACCGGGATGTGTTTATTGACCTTTTGGGTTACAGAAAATACGGACATAGCGAGGGTGATGAACCAAAATTTACTCAACCATTGCTATATGAAATAATTGAAAGGCACCCAAACCCGAATGAAATTTACACTGACAAATTATTGAAAGAGGGATATCTTAATGAAGGGGAAGCAAAAAAATTGGAGAAGCAATTTAAAGACATCTTTCAGCATAAGTTGGATGATATGAAATTGAAAAAGGATAAGATAATAAAAGTTGATAAAAAGCTTAGAGGTCCATGGTCAACAAAAAGGGTAAGCATACCTGGGGATTTTCGCAGATCACCTGAAACCGGTGTGGATAAAAAAACTATTCTTAACATAGGACATAAAATAGTTACGTTACCTGGGGACAAGAAAATATTCAGGAAAATCAGGAAACTGTTTGATAATAGAAGGTTAATGTTTGAAAATGGGAAGTTGGATTGGGCAATGGGCGAATTATTAGCGTATGGAACATTATTGAATGAGGGCTTTCAGATTAGATTCAGCGGTCAGGATGTTGAGAGGGGAACCTTTTCCCACAGGCATTCGGTTATTAATTTCGAAGATGGTTCAGGAGAATATATTCCCTTAAATCATATAAGTGATAAGCAAGCCCGTTTTGAGATTTATAATTCTTTACTTTCTGAGATTGGTGTTCTGGGATTTGAATACGGATATGCAAGTGTCTCGCCTGACAGATTGATAATTTGGGAAGCACAATTCGGTGATTTCAGTAATACTGCACAGGTTATTATTGACCAGTATATAAGCAGTTCGGAGGATAAATGGATGAGGCAGAATGGATTGGTATTGCTGTTGCCTCATGGGTATGAGGGACAGGGTCCTGAACACTCAAATGCAAGGATGGAGCGATACCTGCAGCTTTGTGCAGAGGATAATATGCAAATGGTAAATTGCACTTCACCTGCCAATTTTTTTCATGTACTGCGCAGGCAATTACACCGCGATTTCCGTAAGCCGTTAGTGGTGTTTACACCTAAGAGTTTGCTGCGGCATCCTGAATGTGTTTCGCCTTTAGAAGATTTTACTGAGGGTGGATTTCAGGAAGTGATCGATGATGCTATTTCCAATCCTGATAATGTGAATAAAGTGGTTTTTTGCAGCGGGAAGATTTTTTATGAACTGCAGGAACAAAAAGAAAAAAAAGGGGCAGGAAACATTGCAATAGTCAGGATTGAACAACTGTACCCGTTACCCCACCATCAATTAGACAAAATAATTTCAAGGTATAAGAATGTTAAAATCTGGCAATGGGTCCAGGAAGAACCGGAAAATATGGGCGCTTGGTCTCACTTATTAAGGCATTTCACTAAAGTTCCCTTGGTGCTGACAGCCCGCCCTGCAAGTGCCAGCCCTGCCACCGGATCCAGCAAAGCGCATATTATCGAGCAGAACGAATTATTTAAAGAGGTTTTTGAAAACTCGTAGGTTGAATAACCAACAGGTTAAACTACCAAGGGGTGTTATTGTTCGGGTGTAAATGAAACCACAGATTTCACAGATTTACTCATAAAATAATTTTTTTAAAGGGTATTACTCACTATTATAATTGATTTTATCTGTGTAATCGGTGAAATCTGTGGTTTTCTGTCAGAGGCGGATCTGACTCCTGCATGACATTAATCAATTGTTTTTATCTTTATACCCGAACAGTAACCAAGGGATTGAAATTTCGATACTTTAAATGAAACAATCATGATAATTGAAATAAAAACACCCGACCCCGGAGAGTCAATCACAGAGGTTGAGATAGCCCGGTGGCTGAAAGAAGATGGCGATTATGTAGAAAAAGATGAAGAGATATGCGAGATTGATTCCGACAAAGCAACCTTTGCCTTAAGCGCTGAGGATTCAGGTGTATTGAAAATATTGGTTCTGGAAGGTAAGACAGTTGCAGTTGGTGAGGTGGTTTGTACGATCGATACCAGCGCAAAAGGGGAAAGTAAATCTTCTATGATAAAAAAAGAGGAGAAAAAAGAAGGAACTAGGAAAGGAGAAGTATTGGGAAAGAAAGAGGTAGTTATTGTTAAACGCGAATGCGCTGTGGCTGCAAAAGCAGCTACTAACAGGGATATAAAGGCATCACCTGTTGCCTGGGAAATGATGAACAGGAATGGAATTGACGCGGCAAAAGTAAATGGAACCGGTATTGGTGGCAAGATCACTAAAGCCGATGTAGCTGCTTATATTGCATCTGGATATGGAGCTTCGACAATTATTAGCTGGGGGAGTAACAGGGAAGTTGTCAGAAAAAAAATGTCAACTCTAAGGAGAAAGCTCTCACAGCGGCTGGTAGCTGTAAAAAACCAAACTGCAATGCTCACCACTTTCAATGAAGTGGATATGAGCGCAATAATAGAGATCAGGAGAAAACATAAAGAAGAATTTGAAAAAAAACATGGTGTTGGTCTCGGTTTTATGTCTTTTTTCACTAAAGCAGTTACAAAAGCCCTGGAACATTTTCCTGCTATAAATGCGATGATCGATGGTGATGAGATCGTATATCACAATTTTGCCGATATTGGGATTGCCGTTAGTTCACCAAAAGGGTTGATAGTACCTGTTTTAAGAAATGCCGAATCCATGAGCTTCCCGCAAATTGAAACTGCAATAAAAGATTTAGCCGCAAAAGTGCGGGAAAGGAGAATAACGATTGAGGAAATGACAGGTGGCACATTTAGCATCACAAATGGTGGTGTTTTTGGCTCTATGCTTTCCACTCCAATCCTCAACCCGCCCCAAAGTGCAATTTTGGGTATGCACAACATTGTAGAAAGACCTGTTGCCATAAATGGCAAAGTGGAGATATGTCCGGTGATGTATATAGCGCTATCTTATGACCACCGTATCATTGACGGCAGCGAATCGGTTATGTTTTTGGTTGAGGTGAAAGAGATGCTTGAAGACCCGGGTGGAATGTTGTTTGGAGGTAATGAAGCGGTGAAGGAATTGTTGGGGCTTAATTAGTGTCCGTCCATAATGTCATAAAAATAGTAAAAAGTCCCAAATCTCAAATTACAAATCTCAAATTACAAAAAGGGGATAAAAAGGAGTAATAGGGTAGATAATTTGTTGAGGATAGAGGCAAGGATGCGTTTGTACGAAGATACAGAATAACATCCACCGCAAACTGCAGCAATCTTTCACCAAGGTCTCTTTCATACTTCATAGTTCATTTTTTGAGATTTGAGA
>JBDRNO010000085.1:0-4461 GCA_043811005.1 Bacteroidota bacterium
CGCCTATAACGGGCAGGGTGAATACATTTACATCATGGTTTCCTGGTATTACCGTTACCTTTGCGAAGCTGGATATTCTATTAAAATATTCCTTGGCCTTTTTAAATTCGTCTGCAAGCGCAGTGTTTGTAATATCACCGGTAAAAACCGCATGGGTGATGCCGCGCTTTTTCATGTCATGAAACAGAAGATTGCGTCGGGTTTCTGAATCCATTGCCAGATAGAAGATCCGTTTCAGTCTTATAATTTGCCGTAATATAAAGTATGCGGCTGGAATACTAATACCAACGGCAGCCGCGATCTTTAATGGATGAGGATTGTCGTTTTTATCCAAAAACAGCTTTTTCAAAAGTTTGTTTCGTTTTTTTGGATCTTCCAATACCGGTTTCAGTAAAAGATAAAGAGCAGTCGGCGGCCCGGCAAGAAGAAGAAAATCAAGGAAACTATCTCTAAGATTCGCCCCAGGGGAGACGATATGGAGATCAGAGATATGAGCGATTCTGATTTGCTTCATTTGATATACTACTTCTTGTCGTTTGAAATAACTGCAGCGAATATGGCAGTAACAACGCCTAAAAGACCTGCAGCACCAAGAACGTAACCCCATTTACTTATCCATGATTGTCCCGGTCCTTTTACACTGGAGCTTGCCATAGTTAAAATACCATCTAAACTCTCTTTTACTTCATCATCATTTTTTGCTTTTTTGGCGATGGTAAGAATTGATTGAAGAAGGTTAAGTTCTGCTTCAGAAGGTTTGTTCTGTCCTTTTTGCCATCTTCCAATGGTAACCTCACTGGTACCCAGAAGCCTTGCCAGGACGGTTCTTGATATATTAAATTTTTCAAGGTCTTTTATAATATTCATTTGCCTTACCTTTTTTAAAAGAATACAAGATAAAGATCATGTTGTCAACCCTATGGATTAAAAATAATTACAGAATAATAACATTATATTGACATGTATATAATAGTAACATATTGTATTTATGGCAGTTATCTGTGTTAATAGTATAAAAATTGGAGTAAAATAAAATATATTTCTTTGATTTATATGACAACATTTGACATATAAGTTTGCTATAGTTAAGGAATAAAAAATAAACAGGAGGATACCATGGATGATTTAAAAACAATAAACGAAGATCTGCAAAAGACATTTGTAGATGAAGTTAAGGAAGTTGTTAATGAACACAGAGCAGCCGCAATTGGAGGAGGACTTGGCGCAGCCATTGGGGCCGCTGTCGGAGGGCACTGGGGAGCAGCGGGCGGTGGACTTTTGGGCGGATTAGTAGGAAGTCTTTTTGATCAGACGGATGAAGAGGATTAATGTCAATGAATCAGGAACATGAATTTACAAGGTTCTCGATCATTGCGGTAATCTGCCTATTTGTTCTAAGCTTGATTGTGCCCGTCCTGTTTCCTGTTACTGGTCCACTTATATTTCTTTTCATGATCCCGATCTTTAACCGTTTCAGGGAAGAATATGTAAAGGCATGTGTTGAAGATGAGGAAGACCGAAGTAACAATTTAATATGTATCAAAGGAGGTAAGAATGACCCAAACTAATCAGGATGAGAATTCCGGTAACGAAGTAATTTTATACAAGCGCTATGACCTTGCCATAACCAGACCTGGTGGGTCCTCGGTCGACGAGCTGTTGACCATTGGTATGTTACGGGTTGTCGGGCTGTTGGATGACAACTCAAAGATCGAGCGCAGAGATCCTTCGTATGAAGAACTTGATGATTATTCGATACTTGTCGTTGATAACGGGGGCAGATACGAGCCGGAAAAATCGAATTTTGATCATGCGGGTCTGGATCATGTAGAGAGCAGCCTGTCTTTGATGAGCAGGCATCTGGTTATATCGGGGCAACTGGTATATGACATGATAAAGGATGAGAAATGGTTTCATGAGCTTGCGGTTCTTTCTCACCAGGGTCTGGAAGCATTCATTGAACAGTTTGGCATGGGGCCCGAGATTCTGAGTGTATTTGCAAATTACATGCTTTCAATTGAATCAGATCAGGAAGAGATCCTTCATGCTGAATTATGGGAACAGCTATTTCTAAGCATTATTACAGATGATGATGCAACAGATGAAGAGCAGGTCAAAGAGCAGGCACAGACAGAAACCGAGATGCCGCCCGCTGATGACCAGGACCATGTAGTTATGATGCTGCAGGAAACAGGTGACTTTGAGTACAAGGCATATCCGATAGACCCTGAGCCATATGATGGCCTGTTAGCAATTCCTGCGGTAAATGAAAGAAAACAGGTGTTTATTAAGGACTATAGTCGCGAGGGAATCAGGCTCTACACCCCAAGAAACATAAAGAACAATACTACATGGAAAGCCCGAAACTACTGCAAATTCTGCTTGCCTAGTATGAATAACAGGAAACAAAAGAAGCTATAGTCACTATAACGGTTACCAACTTGTATAATTTTCATCATTTAGTTTTTGACAGATAATATATAAAAGCATATTATAATTTATTGGTATTGCTTATCCATACTTACATCAATGTTCACTGAAAACACATTCATGAATATCTATTTAGATTGAATATTATGATAAAGGGGGATGATATGGCACGTATAAAAGTTTCTACGAACAAAGAACTGGGTGAAGCAATCAAAAAGAATCCTGATGAAATCGAGGTTGAAGGTGATTTAAAAGGAAAAGTAATAAGAATCAGGGCTACTGGAAAAGTTGCATGGGCTATAGCAGCTGGGGCTATTGCAATTGCAATTGGAGCAATAATTGCAGGTGGTCCGGCAGGAGCACCAGCTTCTGGTTTAATGGGTGGCGTAGCAGCTACCGTACTAGGAGGAAAAGCTCTCATGGCAGCTATTGGTATTGGGGTCGCTGCTGGTGGCGTTGCTGGGCTTAATAAGCTTCGCGATTATGAAGAAATAAAGCGAACAAGCAACAGCATATTATTAAAAAAAATAAAATAGAACATATCAAATTGATTACTTAAAAATAAAAAACAATACATGATCAAAATATACATACTCAATGCTGAAGAACTAATAGAAAAGAGAGGTTTCTTTGCAGAATTGTACGTCGATATGTTTTCAGATCCTACATTTGAAGTAGAAAAAGAAATTATAAAAAATATTGAAAAGAAATTTTCGAAACAGGGCATACTGGCTGAAATAATACATGAAGAAGATGATGACTTTTTTGACGAAGACGATGAAGAGGATTGCGATGATGAAGATATTATTTATTAAAATCATTATTGCTAGTACAATTTATACGTTATTGAGGAGAAAATAATTGTATACAGAAAAACCAACAGGTGGACAATGGATATTTTTGGTTATTTTCAGGCTTGTATTGTTAGAACTTTTTATTGGTATTCCTTATTTAATTTAAAATTTTATAGTTTATTTGATTAAATAAATCTTTTGGAATTATTCAAATATTTTCTTGCCAAATGGTTTTGACTTAACATGAGAAATAAATCCACACAAAACAAACGATCATGGGAAAAAAAACACATAGACTTGAAATCGTCCCTTAAAAAGTGCCAAAAGTCTGCCCATCGTGGCTATAAAATTGCAAAAGAGAATATCCGTGAATCGTCAAAAGCTATTAAGAAAGTATCCAAATCGCTCTCCGAGTGTTTAAAAACCATTGAAGATGGCAAAGTTAGATCATCCGGTATTGTTAAAAAATTAAGAACGCAACTATCTGATGTAGCATTTGAACTTGAACAATTGCAGAATATTACTGAAAATGATTTAGCGGAAAGAAAAAAAAGGCTGGATCGCTTTTCCATAACATTGTTTGGCAGAACAATGTCGGGAAAATCCACATTAATGGAAATTCTAACACAGGGAGATGGCATATCAATTGGAAAAGGAGGCCAAAGAACTACTCGTGATGTTCGAACGTACAATTGGCATGGACTTGAAGTTACTGATGTACCTGGAATTGCTGCATTTGAAGGTTTAGAAGATGAAGAAGTCGCCTTTAAATCTGCATCCCAAGCTGATTTGGTTTTATTCCTCGTAACTGATGATGCACCACAGCCAGTGGAAGCAGAGTGCCTTGCACGAATAAGAAGGCTGGGAAAACCGGTTATTGGTATATGTAATATTAAAACATCTATCGATGACGAAGATGATCTGGCTCTCTTCCTTGGAAAACCTGATCGATCATTCAATATAAAGAGAATACGAGAATTACTTGATCAATTCCATGCTTTTGCAGATCAGCATATACCTGGAAGACGTGTGCCATTTGTAATTACACATTTGAGATCCCGCTTTCTTGCCCAAGTAGATAAATACAAAGAACACCATAAGAAACTTATAAAAGCGAGTCGCTTTAATAAAATTGAATCCCAGATAGTAAGAGAGGTTGATGGCAGAGGTGTTTTTCTAAGAAGTAAAAGCTTCATTGACGGTGCTGTTACCCCCTTGATGGATCTAACAAACAGGT
>JBDRNO010000086.1:0-22067 GCA_043811005.1 Bacteroidota bacterium
CATGTTCACATTAAACTTTATCCATTGCATGGACTAGATGAAAAATTCAAAGAAATCTGGGCACAAAAAAGAATATATTTCAAAAGATACAAAGGATATATCTCAACACAACTTGGCCCTGAAAAAACATACGCAAGAAACCATTCATTACATAATACACCAATAAAAATTAGTGTAATGCCAAGAATAGTTAAACCTGGTTTTTCTTTGGTTATGCTTTTCATGATTATTTCTTGTTAGGTATATTCAATAATAAAGCAATATAATCCGCTGTTAATTCATTGCCCTTAGGATTAAAATGAGTATCCGTAAACCAATAAATTGGAATCTTTTCTTTAAAATATACTTCCTTTGATTGTTCAATTAAATATGATTTGGTATCAAAAAACTCAATATTGTTCGAAGATGCTAATTCCTTGATAGCTTTACTAAAACCGGATGATCCGGTGGTGGATGTCCAGGGCGGACTATCATACAATACCCATTCATAAACTTCTTCCTTTGAAGGTAGTAATACAATCCATAGATCAATATTTTTCTGGCAAACAAGCTCATTCATGTATTCAAATGTTCCTTTTAAACAATTATGGTTAAAATGTGTTACAACGTTACCATAAGGTCTTAAAGCCAAATTAATATAATCAGGATTAAATCCCATTTTACGTTTATTTAAAAAGGTTTCAATTCTTATTTCCGGAATTCTGAATTTTATATATTCGTATATGAAATTTGAGAACAATGCTCTTATCGGTGATTTATTACGAAAATCATAAAAGTCATCTCTTGCAAATTGCAATTTGGTTGTCCATGAATAAAGCTCTTCAATATTCTGGATTGGACCGCAATACTCGGTTAGATCATTACCGCTAAATAACAGCCAAATAATTACGGTATTTGAATTTATCTTTATTCTATCCAGTTCATTTTTAAGGGTCATATATTGAGCCCATGGTCCGGTACCGGAAACCGACAAATTATATGTTGTCAACCCATATTTGTTAATTAAAAATGCGGGAATTGTCACTTCATCATCAACACTCCCAAACCCAAACGAATCACCTAGAATTATTATATCAAATCCCTTTCTGGGATAAGACACTTTGTTCCTGAAACCGAAAGAATCTGTTGTAACTGAAAAAAAAAACGGCTTACACCATCCTGTGTCTATTTCTGAATCCGGAATTTCATCATAACAGTCTTTTCTTGTATGTTGGGATTTATTAAGCGGTTTGTATTTTCTGACGCGAGGAATATCTGTGTTTTGAAATATTGTTTTGTGTCTAATTTGATAAATCCTGCTTAAATTTATGAAAATATCAGCTATTGATATAAAAATCAAAAAAAAAGCTATAACAATTAACAAATTTCCTGTTTTAATTAAATGCTTTTTGCTTACAAAAGCGATAAATGCTATCAGGCAAATACAGAATATTATGTAAGAAGTAATGATCTTTCCATGTGCCAATCCCGAAAATAAAGGAAATATAAGTGCAATTATAAGTATGGAGAGAAGAATGCTTCTTCTGTTTTTTATCATGATTTTATTTAATTAACAATACACTCCATCAAAGCTTCCGGCTGGTCCACATGCACCCAATGCCCGGCACCAAGTATGGTCTTTATCTCTGCCTTAGGGAAATTTTTCTTAATAAGCGCAAAATCTTCATTTAGTATAAAATCTGATCTTTCACCGCGAATGAACAAAGCCGGTTGATAAAAAATGCCGCTATTTTCTATTGCTTTACCTGTCTCATCAATCTCTT
Source organism: Bacteroidota bacterium (assembly GCA_043811005.1). Classification (GTDB taxonomy): domain Bacteria; phylum Bacteroidota; class Bacteroidia; order NORP154; family NORP154; genus JBDRNO01. The sequence continues at coordinate 1,764 of JBDRNO010000086.1, forward strand.
TAATTATTACTTCCATATTACATCTCCAATCCAGTTTACCATTACTATTCCAAAAAAGATTTTGCAACAAAAATTGCCTTGAAGCAGTATCCTTAACAATTAAAGATAAATGTTTATCCACTTCATATCTTGATTTAAATAAACTAAGATCAATTGTCCTTAACACATCTAAAACTTCCCACTGCCCTATGTGATAATACTTTGGAGATGCATCAATAACAATCAATTTATGAACCTTTTCAGGATGCTGAAGCACAAAGTTCATGGCAACCTTTCCTCCCATGGAATGGCCCATTATTACCGCTTTGTTAATAGAATGGTCATCTATAAATTCGCCCAGGTCATTGCTCATTAACTGGAAATTAAAATCATCACTATGTGGTGAACGGCCATGGTTCCTCAAGTCAATCAAATAAACCTCAAAACTTATAGTGGTTCCAGTGATGTCACCTGAATTGAGCCCTTCGTTTCTCAGGGTAAACTCCACCGAATCATGTCCTGCTAATTTTTTTCCAATTGAATTCCAATTAACCGAAGAGCCAAACAAACCGTGAATGATTATAATTGGGAGGCCTTTCCCATACCTTCTGTAATGTAATTTCATAATTTATATTTCAGTTTATCGGGTATCAGATATCGGTTTTCAGTTAATCGGTTTGTCGGGGTTTTTGTGTCGTCAGGTGTTTCCACCTGACGTGAACATTCCACCTGAGGCTTTTGTTGTCAGGTGGAAACACCTGACAACTCATTATGTTAAACAAAGCATGTTTATCTGAATATCTAAAAATCCGGTAACCCGAAAACCTGATAACTGACAACTGAAACCTGATAAACTGAATATCCTGCTAAAACCTGAAATACCGAAAATTCCAGATCTTACAAAATAAACTACTTCAACTGTTTTAAATATAATTGAATGGTTTTCTCCAACCCATAGTACAAAGCATCTGAGATTAGGGCATGACCGATTGATACCTCCAATAATCCCGGGATGTTCCGGGCAAAGTAGCTTAAATTATCCAAATTTAGATCATGTCCTGCATTTAAACCCAGTCCAATATCATTAGCGCATTTTGCTGCATTTATAAAATGTTGTATCGCTTTTTCCCTGTTTTGGCTATAATCCTTTGCATAATCCTCGGTGTATAGTTCTATCCTGTCAGTGCCTGTTTTTACAGCATTTTTAATATGATCAAGATTTGTCTCAATAAATATAGAAGTTCTAATTCCCTTGCCCTTCAACTCAGAAATGATCTCTTTTAAAAAACTCTCATTCTTGATTGTATCCCATCCCGAATTGGAAGTCAAAACACCTGGCGGATCAGGTACTAATGTAACCTGGGTTGGCTGAATTTTTAACACTAAATCCATAATTTTTCGTGATGGATAGCCCTCAATATTAAATTCGGTTTTAATTAAGGGTTTTAGATCAATGACATCCTGGTAACTGATATGCCTTTCATCAGGACGGGGATGAACTGTGATCCCTTGAGCGCCAAACCTTTCACAATCAACGGCTGCTTTTAATACATCCGGCAGGTTACCTCCCCTCGCATTGCGTAAAGTGGCAATTTTGTTGATGTTTACACTTAATCTTGTCATGGTGTTAATTTTATAGTGTTAAAAAAATCGATATGTTCTTTTTTTTGCAAATCTAAAAATTAGTACGTTTGCATCTAAAACAAACTTAATTAGTAACATAAAATTATTAAATAACGTATAATAAGAACATAACTTTACAAATTGATTGATAATAAAATTACTATAAAAAAGGAAAAATAATACCGTTGCTGGTAACTGGTGGCTTGTAGTAATTACTACACACTTTTATTATCAAAAAAAGCCAGAAACCAGTAACCAGCAGCTGATTATTAAATGCAAAAAGTTGAATGTAACAATAACTTTTTTGAAAGCATTGAAAATCTGATACTATAAGACATGATAGCGAGAGACCTGATAACCGATACAATACCACCACTAAAGATCACTGACACAGGGGTTAAGGCATTGGGCTGGATGGATGAATTCAAGGTTCATCATTTGCCGATAGTCAACAATACCGAATTCATCGGTCTTATTTCCGACAGTGACATCCTGGACATGAACACGCCTGAAAAGCCATTGGGAAAACTCAAGTTGTCGTTGAAAAGACCTTTTGTCACGCACTTTCAACACATTTATGAAATAATAAAATTGATTGCTTCATTGAAGCTAAGTCTTGTGCCTGTTTTGGATGATAAACAGAACTTTTTGGGAATTATTCTTTTAAATCACCTTATTCAAAACTTTTCCAAAGTGGCTGCAATTCAAGAGGCAGGGGGACTGATCGTACTGGAACTGAATATTAATGATTATACACTCTCTGAAATCGGACAAATAGTTGAATCAAATGATGCGAAAATTCTAAGCTCATATATTACTTCCCACTCAGATTCTACCAAACTTGAGTTAACATTAAAAATTAATAAAACAAACCTATCTGATATATTACAAACATTTAACCGTTACAACTATATTGTTAAAGCGTCTTATCATCAATCCGAGTTTGCCGAAGATCTCAAGGACCGGCTTGAATTTTTTATGAATTATATTAACATTTGATATATTGGGGAATTAGTGAATACGATGCTAATATACGAATGAATACTAATAATACTAATGTTCATCGCTGTCTATTTGCCGTTATTCGTATAATTAGTATGAATTAGTATATTAGCATCGGAATATTGGCATCGGGTATAATTATTAACCAATAAACAAATCAACAAATGAACATTGCGATCTACGGAAAAGTTATTAGTAGCAGTGATTTGATTTATATTAAGCAACTTTTAAGAAAACTTGATGAAGTCAAAGCTAAACTATCCATATACAAACCTTTTTTCGATTTTTTATCCTCAAAAATTAAAATTCATTCCTCTACACCTACTTTTACAAAATTTGATGAAAATTTTTTCACAAGATCTGATACGAAAAAAACCGGACAATCGAAGCAGTCGGGGCAAACATCCAAAGATGCAAACCAAAAACCAGATTTTCTATTCAGTATTGGAGGTGATGGCACTCTCCTCGATACAATTACTTTAGTTAGGGATTCGGGTATTCCCATTGTGGGAATCAATACCGGGCGATTGGGATTTCTTTCCAGCATTTCAAAAGAAAATCTGGAATTCGCTGTTGACGAAATCAAAAATGGCAATTTCACGCTCGACAAAAGAACCCTTCTTCGGCTCAAAACCGATAATAACCTGTTTGGTGATTTTAATTATGCCCTTAATGAACTTACTATTCATAAACAAGATTCTTCTTCAATGATTATCATCAGGGTTTATGTGAATGAAGAATATCTTAACTCCTACTGGGCTGATGGTTTAATCGTTGCTACTTCCACTGGCTCTACTGCTTATTCGTTGAGTTGTGGTGGTCCCATTATTACCCCGGATTCCGGAAATTTCATCATAAATCCTGTTGCCCCGCATAATCTGAATGTTCGTCCTATTGTTATCCCTGATAATAATGTAATAAAATTAAAAGTTGAAGGAAGACATGAAAGGTTTTTGGTATCGCTTGATTCCCGTTCTGAAACAATTGATTCATCAACAGAACTTTTAGTTTGTAAAGAAATCTTCAAAATTAACCTGTTGCGATTACATAATCAAAATTTCTTAACCACACTTAGAAATAAATTAATGTGGGGATTAGATATAAGAATTTAAGGGACTACGTTAATTTCAATACAGAGCTTTAACTATACTTTACACTGGATAAATTATTGCATTTTTAGTATAAAAGTCCATCGGTGACATTAATAAATATGTAACAAGTTTAAATCTATTACGTTTAATGAAAAAGAAATGAAGAAGTTTGAGTATATTTATTCATTTTTATAACTTTGTATGCTCTTATGATATATAAAATATTACAATTGTGAATAAAAAAATAGTATTTCTTCTGCTAATATTACTAATCCCGCTTTTATCTTCAGCTCAAAGATGGAAGCGCATGCGTTATGAATTCGCCTTTGGATTGGGCGCCAGTAATTTCCTTGGAGAATTGGGAGGCGCTGACCAGATAGGGACAGACTACTTTAGGGACATTGAAATTTCCATGACCAGACCTGTGTTAAGTGTCGGAGTACGTTATAAAATAAACAAATGGCTTGCAGGCAAAACCAATCTGACTTATGCAAGAATTTCGGGTAATGACAAACTAACAACTGAAGAGAGCAGAAACTATAGAAACCTGAGCTTTAGAAGTGACATTATTGAATTTTCAGTACAGATTGAACCTGCTGTTATAAAAGAACAAGCCGGTCACAGATACCGTTTAAAAGGAGTAAAAGGAAGAAAGTGGAAGATGGTAAATACTTACCCGTTTATTGGAGTTGCAGTTTTCTATTTTAATCCTAAGGCAGATTATCAGGGGAAATGGCATTCACTCAGACCACTTTGTACTGAAGGTCAGGGATTTTTCCCAACAAGAAAAAAGTATTCTCTCATACAAATATCCGTACCTGTCGGTATCGGATTCAAATACGGCTATAACAGAAGGTGGGGTGTTAGCCTGGAATACGGGATACGAAAAACATTTACCGATTATATTGATGATGTCAGTACTACTTATATTAGCGAGCAGTATTTTTATACTGAATTTGACGAAGAAAAGAGCAACCTTGCAGCCGCGCTTGCTGACCAGTCTGATGATTCAAAACCTCAGAAGACTGCTGCCGGTCAACAAAGAGGAGATCCTTCCGATAATGATTCCTACATGTTTGCAATATTTTCACTGAATTATAAGTTTACATGGAAAAAGAGGAGAAGAAGTCGTCCTAAATTCTAATTTTTTCAATCCTTTGTTTTTAAAAAGAGTGCTCGTGAATTCAGTGAAAATTATATTAATAATAACAATTCATCTGATTACGTTTTCCGGCTTTTCACAAAGCTCGGAAGTCGGACTGTTTTTAGGTTGTTCTTATTACTTAGGTGATTTCAACCCCAAAAAGCACTTTAATTTATGCAAACCTTCGGGGGGGATTATTCATAGATACATTTTTAATTCTCATTTTGCCATTAAAAACAGCTTCCTTTACGGCACATTATATGGTGATGATTCAAAAACAAATAACATTTCACAATTAAAAAGAAACCTGCATTTTAAATCATCTATTCTGGATATCTCTACCCAACTGGAATTTAATTTTCTCCCTTTTGAAGAAAGCATCAGGGAATATTCTCTTTCCCATGAAAGCAAATATCTTTTTTCACCTTATGTTTTCATTGGCGTTTCCCTGTTTTCATTCAATCCTAAAGCTGAAGTGAATGATACATGGTACGAGCTGCAACCAATGGGAACAGAAGGGCAAGGGACTATTGCCTATTCATTTAAAAAGAAATACTCTTTAACCCAACTTGCCATCCCTATTGGCTGTGGAATAAAATTCGATATTTCAAAAAAAGTAAACTTTGCCATTGAGTGGGGAATAAGATTTTCTTTCACTGATTATATTGATGATGTTAGCACAACTTATGCTGACCCTATTTTGCTCAGGGCAGAGAGAGGACAAACAGCAGCGTTATTGTCCGACCGCTCATTGTACGACACTGAAAATTCATTAAGCAATGTAGACCGGCAAAGGGGAAATTCCAAAGATAATGACAAGTATTCGTTTGCAGGTGTGATGATTACATATAAACTTTTAAACAAATACAAAGAACAAAAATGTCCTATGAAAAATGATTGACATAGATTTAAAAAAATTACCAAAGCATATTGCTATTATAATGGATGGAAATGGCAGATGGGCTAAACAAAAAGGCAAATCCAGAATATTCGGGCATAAAAATGGGGTTGTTGCCGTAAAAAAAACTGTTGAAGCGGCTGCTGAATTAGGCATTAATTATCTGACATTATATGCTTTCTCAACCGAAAATTGGAGCCGACCTAAATTCGAGATCAATGCGCTGATGAAACTGCTCGTAAGCGCTATTAGTAAAGAAACAAAAACACTAATGGACAATGATATTCGCTTATTGGCTATAGGCGAACTTCAAAGTTTACCTAAATTTTGCTATAAAAAGCTTCATCAAACAATAAATAAAACGGAAAAGAACAAACGTATGTCCTTAATACTTGCATTAAGCTATAGTTCCCGATGGGAAATCGTTAATGCAATCAAAAAAATTGCGGAAAAAATTCAATCTAAACAAATCTCCACAAGCGAGGTTAATGAAGAATTATTTAATTCTCAATTAAGCACTGCCGGCATTCCAGACCCTGAACTTTTAATAAGAACAAGCGGTGAATACAGGATCAGTAATTTCCTCTTGTGGCAAATCGCATACTCAGAATTGTGCTTTACTGATAAACTTTGGCCCGATTTTCGCAAACAAGACCTCTATGAAGCTATAGTCGATTATCAAAAACGCGAACGTAGATTTGGAAAAATCAGTGAACAGATAAGAACATAACTTTGTAAACTAATTAAAAAGAATTGCCACTAAAGCTCAAAAGCAAAAAATCCCACTAAATTTTTTTTGTGAAATTTAGTGTTTTAGTGTTTTTGTGGCAAAATATTGAAATTCCTATACAATTAATTATTATGTTAAATAAATCCATAATCCTTCCTTTAATATTTTTTTTACACTTCGGCTTTGCTTTGTCTATGCTTTTTCCTTCTCCTTCCATTGCCCAGATATCTATAACCGATGATTTTTCTTCAATTGATTATTCCAATCCCAAGGAATATGAAATCGGAGGAATTACCGTTACCGGGACAAAATATTTAGATAAAAAAGTCTTGATCATGCTTTCGGGATTATCTGTTGGAGACAGGATTCAGGTGCCTGGAGAAAAAATCAGCAAAGCAATCGAAAAACTATGGAAACAGGGTCTATTCTCTGACATTCAAATATCAGCAACCAAAATTCAGGGGAATAACATATTTCTAAATTTTCACCTGCTGGAACGTCCGAGGTTATCAAAATTCTCATTCTCAGGGGTTAAAAAGTCACAAGCTGATGATCTAAGAGAAAAAATAAAACTTATCAAAGGAAAAGTCATAACCGACAACATGATCATTACTACAACAAATTCAGTTATGGATTACTTTATAGATAAAGGGTATATGAATGTACAAGTCGAGCTCGGTCAGGAAGAAGATTCAACGCTACATAACAGCATGATACTTCAAATAAATGTAAACAAAAATAAAAAGGTCAAGATCAATCAGATCATCACACATGGAAACATTGAATTCCATTCAAGAAAACTAAAACGCGCACTAAAGAACACTAAAGAAAAACATTGGTACAGGATTTTTTCTTCATCAAAATTCCTTAAAGACTCCTATGAAAAAGACAAAGAAAAAATTATAAGCAAATATAATGATAAAGGATACAGGGATGCCAAAATCATCAAAGACACTCTCTACAAATTCGATGATAAAACAATTAACCTCGAAATAACTATTGATGAAGGAAGTAAGTATTATTTCCGCAATATCACCTGGGTTGGAAACGCAAAATATACTTCTGAAGAGCTAGATAAGGTCTTGGGAATAGCAAAAGGTGATGTGTTTAACCAATCTGTCCTCGATGCACATCTTTATATGAATCCCAACGGAAGTGACGTTAGTTCGCTTTACTTAGATGACGGTTATTTATTTTTTTCCATCACTCCCGTTGAAGTATTGGTTGAAAACGATTCAATCAATATGGAGATGAGGATATACGAAGGGAAACAGGCAACTATAAACAAAATAACTGTCAAGGGCAATACCAAAACAAACGACCATGTTATAATGCGTGAGATAAGAACTAAACCGGGTCAATTGTTCAACAGATCGGATATTATCCGCTCGCAAAGGGAATTGGCACAGTTAGGATATTTTGATCCCGAAAAGCTCAACGTAAACCCCTCCCCTAATCCTCAGGATGGTACTGTTGACATTGAATACATAGTAGAAGAAAGATCATCAGACCAAATCGAGCTCTCTGGTGGATGGGGAGGATATGGTGGAATAGTCGGGTCTTTCGGTGTTATTTTCAGTAATTTCTCCACTAAAAACTTTTTTAAAAAAGGAGCGTGGAGTCCGCTGCCTGCCGGTGATGGACAACAGCTTACCCTCAGGGCGCAATCAAACGGAACATGGTTTCAATCATACAGCGCTTCCTTTACTGAGCCCTGGCTTGGCGGGAAAAAACCCAACTCATTCAGTGTCTCACTTTACCATTCAGTCCGTACAAATGGTGAAAAGAAAGATGATCCCGACCGGGCATCTTTTAAAACTACCGGGGTATCTGTAGGACTTGGGAAGCGGCTGGCATGGCCAGATGATTACTTTACACTGTTTCAGCAATTTAGTTACCGGAATTATAGTTTGGAGAACTACGGTTCATCCTTTATTTTCAGTGATGGTGTGTCAAACACCTTTAGCTTAACCGAAACTTTTGCGCGTAATTCTATTGACCAGCCCCTTTACCCAAGACGGGGAGCTCAAATATCCTTAACAATAGAGGCAACTCCACCTTTCTCCCTTTTTGACGGAATAGATGACTATTCAAACCTAAGCCTTCAAGATAAATATAAATGGAACGAATACCACAAATGGAAATTTAAATTATCCTGGTTTTCAAAATTGGCAGGAAATTTGGTGTTAAACACACGGATGCAATTTGGTTTCCTGGGATTATATAACAGTGATATCGGTGTTACGCCTTTCGAAAGGTTTTCATTAGGGGGTAGCGGATTATCTGGATTTACCCTGTATGGGACAGAGATCATTGCACTAAGAGGGTACCCTGACGGATCTCTTTCTCCAAGTACTGGGAGCACAATATTCAACAAATATACGTTTGAATTGAGATATCCCGTTTCACTGAATCCATCGGCAACAATTTATGGATTGGCTTTTGCTGAAGCCGGAAATGCATGGAACAAATTTAATGAGTTCAAACCGTTTGAAGTGAAAAAATCCTTAGGTTTCGGAATACGTATATTTTTGCCTATGTTCGGTTTATTGGGATTTGATTTTGGCTATGGTTTTGACGATTTACCAAAAATCCCAGGTGATGAACCAAGTGGATGGCAAACTCATTTTATAATAGGTTATTCAATAGATTAATAACATAATTTTGCAAATTGATTAAAAACATTAATTTTAATTACTTTTGAAATTCCGTTTCAATTAATAAAGGAGAAACAAATCATGAAAAAATTTTTAATAACATTAATATTTATTAGCACAGCAATTCCCACAATTGCACAAAAATTTGCTTATGTAGATACTAAATACATACTTGAGAACATCACTGAATACAAATCTGCCCAGGAAGAATTAGATAAGATCTCGGTTGACTGGCAAAAAGAGATCGAAGCAAAATATACTGAAATCAACAAGCTGTATAAAGCTTTTCAAGCCGAACAGATCTTACTTACTGAAGACATGAAGAGAAAGCGGGAAGAGGAAATCATCAGGAAAGAAAGGGAAGCAAAAGAACTTCAAAAAAAAAGATTTGGAGTTGATGGAGACCTGTTCAAGAAACGCCAGGAATTGGTTAAGCCCCTCCAGGATAAAATATATGCCGCTGTTAAAGAAATTGCAACAAATGGAAATTACGCTGTGATCTTTGATAAAGGAGGAGAATTAACCATGCTCTTTACCGATCCCAAATTTGACAAAAGTGAAGACGTGCTTAACAAACTTGGATATAAAGCAGGAGGAGGTAAATAAAAACATAAATTTATAATCCGATAGCTATCGATATTTATCAAAACGGATTGATTAATTAGTAATTTTGCAACTGGGCTATCCAAAAAAATTTTATTTAAAAATCAATCACCAAATATTGACTTACTTTTTGGTCAGTTCCGTGGATAAAAATTCAAATCCCCTACAATTAAATAAAAATCAGTTAATAATTTAATAATAAAGCAGATGAAAAACATTATTAAGGCAGCTTTCCTAATAGCAATCCCTCTGTTGATAGGGACAACGAACCTACAAGGGCAGAATTCAAAATTCGGGCACATCAATTCCAATGATTTGTTAGCACTAATGCCTGATAGAGAAAAAGCAGCAAAAGAAATTGAAAATTTTTCAAAAGAGTTGGAGAATCAACTTAGAATAATGTCTGGCGAATACGAGTCCAAGCTCCAGGACTACCAGAGCAAAGAGAGCTTAATGACCGAACCGATAAAGCAAACCAAGCTTAAAGAGATCATGGACCTTGAGCAAAGGATTAGGGAATTTCAACAGACCGCCCAGGAATCATTGCAAAAAAAAGAGAATGAACTGCTAACTCCTATAATTAACAAGGCAAAAAAAGCTATTGATGAAGTTGCAAAAGAAAAGGGATATACCTACATCTTTGATTCCGGCGTGGGAGTTATTCTCTATGTTGAGGATAAAAATGATATTTTGCCCCTGGTTAAGAATAAATTGGGTTTGTAGAATCATAGGCTGGCATAGCCCCCGATACGCTCATTCTTCGCGGAGTTTATCCCGATGGAATTTATGAAATCGGGAGGGCAGGCAGAACCAAAAAGGTGATCATCGTTTCTATCAAATAAATCCATGGCTTTGTTAATTAATGGTATCGGAATTTACTCATACCTTTAGGCATGCCGCACAAAACCCCTCGTGAAATCGTAAGATTCACGAATACCTATAAAATTAATTATCTTAGTGAGCAATACTTTGAATTTCAAGCTTTTAAAATAATTCTTATCTTTGCAGTGTATTCATTCTTTAAAACATATATATCACTTAAAAACCAGATATTATGAACTATTTTCAGAGTAAACACTCACAGGTAAAAATCCTCTGCCTGATTTCAATTTTTGTTCTTTTAAATATGAAGTCGGTTTTCCCACGGGAAACACCCGGTGAAATGTTGAGCCAGGATACAACCACAGAGATAAGTTCAAAAGATCTCTTAAAAGATGCCAACCAGTACTTTAAAAATGAAAATTTCTTATTTGCTCTTCCCTTATATTTGGAATTAGACAAGCGAAAACCCAGTATTGAATATAAATATAATATTGGTGTTTGCTATCTATATAAAACTGACGAGAAACAAAAATCAATTGAATACCTTGAACAGGTGGTTAATAAAAAGCCCAAAACCGAAAATTTGTACTTCTATTTAGGAAGAGCATATCATTTAAACTACCGCTTTGAAGATGCCATTGAATATCTAAATAATGCAAAAAATAAAAAAACATCTGAGAAAAATGCGGCATTAATAGACCGATGTCTGGAAAACGCTGAAAACGGCAGGAAATTAGTTGAAGATCCGGTAGTGGTCAGGATTGAAAACATCGGACCACCTATCAACACTGTTGGGCATGAATATGTTCCTGTGATCTCAGCCGATGAATCTATTTTGATGTTTACATACAGGGGAGAAAAAAGCACCGGTGGCTTGCAAAACAAATTTGGCGACCCCGATCCAAAAGGTAAATATTTTGAGGATATACTGATGTCTGTTAAGCTGGGATGGGAGAGCTGGTCAGAGCCGGAAGGATTAGGAGGTAATATAAACATACGCGGACACGATGCTTGCCTGGGGCTGGCGGCTGACGGGCAAAAGCTCTTTGTTTATAAGGACACCGAAGGAACTTCCGGAGATATATATGTGTCTGAGCTGAGTGGTTTTGAATGGGGAGACCCCGTGAGATTGGATACAACGATAAATACAATATATTGGGAAGGTAATGCGTCATTATCTGCTAATAAGAGGACCCTCTTTTTTTCAAGTGAAAAGCCGGGTGGTTTTGGAGGAAGAGATATATATCAATCTTTCCTAAACGATGACGGGACATGGGGTCAAGCCGTTAATATAGGTCCTGTCATCAATACCCCTTATGACGATGATTCACCCTTCATCCATGCTGACGACAAGCTTCTTTATTTTAGCTCGCAGGGTCACAATAGTATGGGCGGTTTCGATATTTTTGTCTCCCGGCTACAGGATGATGGCTCATGGTCAGCATCCCAAAACATCGGATATCCTATTAGCACAACAGATGATGATAGGTTCTATGTTGTTTCCGCTGATGGTGAAAGAGGATATTATTCTTCAGCAAAATTAGGCGGCTATGGTCAACAGGATATATATATAGTACACCCCGACCCGTTTTCTAAAGAGCATATCCTGATGTTGATAAAAGGAGATGTTACTGCTGATGATCAACCGGCAGGTGCTAAGATCACCGTAACGTATGGAGAAAAGAAAAAACCCTTTAAAGGTAATTACAAGTCAAATTCAGCAACCGGAAAATATATCGTTATACTTCAAACCGGGACTGATTACGAGATAACATTTACTGTGAAGGGTTTCCCGCCTCATGTTGAAAAAGTTGACGCAAATAATATACACTCATACAAGGAAATAGTAAGGGATATAAAAATATACTCTCCCGGCTATTTCAAGATTATTAAAATTGATGCCAAGCTACTGTTAAGCGAAGAACCCGATGTACCTGCAGCAAATATTGCAATATCTATACGAAACAATGACGGGTCAATATCCAAAACAGCCATGACTGATGATAATGGAAATTTCACCCTTGATAGCCTGCCTGCCGATCAACATTATACATTTTTTTACGCTGAAGAAACAAAAGCAATTATCAAGGGTTTTGTATTTTCCGGAAGTGACCCAAAACAAGGATTATTATTATCCGCTACAGGCGGATATCAAACCACTACAAAAGAAGACGGAAGCTTCCGGCTGGAAATTTCTCCACCCCTGGCAACCGAATGTTCATTCCCTGTTGAGTATTTAATACCTTATGAACAAAATACTAAATTTCTTGACTTCTCAAATGTTACATATAATAAAATATTGGAAAAATACGGTGATTGTATAAACAACGACCTTCTTTTTAAAGTTCAAATAGGTGCATATTACTCACCTGAGAACTTTAATTACAGTTACTTTAACCCATTGGGAAACGTTTCAACCCAGCTTTTGAAGGATGGGATCACCCGTTTCACAATTGGCAGGTATAAAACGCTGAACCAAGCCCAGGCAATAAGAAAAAAAGCTGTGAGAATAGGCGATAAAGACTCTTTTATCACAATATTCTATAAAGGAGAACGAAAGTTGCTGTCTGAAGATATTACAAAGGATCTTTAGATACTACGTATTTTAAATACAAAAATCATCATTAACTTGTTGTCTACAACTACTTTTTAGGTGCCTGTTTCAACTTCCCATCCTGTGCCCTTTTAAAATTATTCTTTGCCCGTTCAAAATCAGGTTTTACTTGTAAACTCTTTTCACAAGCAGTGATTGCTTCATCCCATTTTTCAAGCATATTATACGCTGAACAAATATTATTATATGCCTCAGCATAATCTGGTTTTAGCTTAAGAGCTTCCTCACAAGCCCGGATGCACTTTTCATAAAGCCCGTTTTTATAATATGTTAAGCTTAAATTAAGATAATTTTCAGGAGAAGGGTTTTTCTGAATATTTTTTTCAGAATCAAAAACTGCCCTGGCTTTATTTAGATTTCCTTTTGCTAGTTTATAATCCGGATTTATTTGTAAACTCTTTTCACATGCTTCTATTGCTTTAGCCCATTTGCCAAGCATATTGTAAGCTGAACAAATATTATTATATGCAGCGGCATAATCAGGTTTAACAGTTAATGCTTTTTCACATGCTTCTATACATTTATGATACATTTCAGCTTCATAATAAGTTAAACTTAGCTCTAAATAGTTTCCTGGTGTAGGTTCTTTTTGAACTGTATTAATAAGTTGTTCTATCTTTTCCTGGGGTGTATAGAATTCTTCTAAATTTATTTTATTTATCAAATTGTTAATCCTTGAATGACCATGGCTTAATTTTTGTCCTTTTTTTAGTAAGTCTTGAGCTTTGTTTATCTTTTTGTTTTCATAAAGCCACTTCCCATAATAATAGTATGCTTCAGGGTTATTTTCATCATAGCTTAAAGCATTTTTAAAATATTTTTCCGCTTCATCAGGATAACCCATAGCGTTTTTTAAAATACCTAAATTAACATGTAAAGTTGAGTAGTAAGGATTTGTTTTTAAAGCTCTTTCATAATATTCTAAAGCAATGTCATATTTACCTTTTGCCATTTGGGTAGTACTATAATTCATCAATCCCCTTCCCTTTTCAGGGCTTTTAATAACTACATCATACCAAAGTGATTCTCCTGTGTTCCAAACTTTATTTCTCTGGTTTGCCCCATAGGCATATGCTGAAATTATTATAATTAATAAGGCAGGAGTGCCAGATCTATATAAAATCTTTTTTTGTATGATAGATTCATGTTTTATTGCAAATAAAGCAATATACCAACTAACACTTAAAATTATACCGATATAAGGAAAAAAGGTCCTGATATCACGGGCTGTCTCAAATAATGGAACAAAACTGGAAGTTGGCAGCAATGCAATAAAAAACCATAAAATACCAAAAGCTATGGGGCGGGTCTTTTTATTTACAGACGTTTTGAAAGCAACTATTAACAATAAAATAATAACAACCAAACCGAGTAAGACCCGTTTATCCAGTATAGAATATATTATTTTGAAATCAGGGTCTGCACATAGGTCGGTTGGTAAAATGAAATTTCCAAGATAATGTAAAATAACGAAAAATTGTGTGGTAAAATAATCAAATCTCGAAACAGCAGTATTCATTATTTTTCCCTCCGGGGTGAGATAAAAAAGGTTAATTAACACAAGAATAACAGTAACAATAAATGCAGGTAAAAACTTTTTAATCGTATTTAATAATCCTTTAATATTTTTTAATGCAAACAGTTCGGTTAAAGACATTTTTTCTTCAAAAAGGAGAATATAAAAAAATAGTAATGGCGCAAACATAGCTCCTGTTTCTTTTGTATATATTCCAATGATCATTGTTAATAAATAAAGATATAATTTTCTTGTCCGGGAAATTTTATATAATAAAAACGAAGCAACAATGCACAATGCAGAAAATGAGGCAGCACGACCTGATATATAATTAATAGTTTCTGCATTGGCTGTATGAAGCATATACCAAGCGGTTGCAAATAATGCTATAATAGAATTCCATTTGTGGTTAAATGAAAGGTTTAAAAGCTTTTGAAAAAGAAAAAACAGTAATATACCCAAAACAACGTACCAAAAGAATATAGAAAGATGAAAATAAAAAGGGATTAATCCATTTCCAATCCAATAATCAATTGCATTAAGTAATGTGAAAAAAGGACGGTAAGCTTGATTAGCGGGAAGAGAGGAAGCTGTAGTACCATCTGTGAAGAATAAGGGTATGTTTTTTATATCCCTGATACTTTCATTGTTTACTATTGCATGGCTGTCGTCAAAGTAGAATCCATTATTGAAATGATTAGAATATGTAATAATCAAAACAACTAAAAAAACAAAACCGAACAGTAATAATTTTACGTTTTTTGTCATAAAAAAATATTTTTCCAAAAATATAAAATAAATAACAAACAGTTAAAAATGGTTATTGTTCGGGTATAAAGAAAAAAACATTTTTTATCTTTGTAGTATCCATTTTTAGAAATCAAAAAATTAAAGAACGTTCTAAAGTGTCTGCGTTTACTATGCTTTTCATTAAAATAATACCCTAAACAAACAGTAACTGAGTTTTATTATTTAACTTTTTCATCATGAATATTTATTATAATGGACTATCAATAATAATTCCTGTATATAATGAGGAAAACGCAATATTATCAACAATTGAACAGATAAATACAATAATGAAAAATAGTGAAATAGAATATGAAATTATTATTGTAAATGATGGTTCTACTGATAATACCTCTCAAATTTTAAAAAATTCCGGTATAAACTTTCAACTCGCAGAACATGAAAAAAATAAGGGATACGGAGCAGCATTAAAGACAGGAATAATGCAAAGCAAATATGATATTGTTGCAATAACCGATGCCGATGAAACATATCCTAATGAAGAGATACCGAAAATGTTTAAAGAACTAAATGAATATAATATGATTGTTGGCGCAAGAACCGGCACAAATGTTAAAATTCCTTTGATCAGAAGACCTGCCAAATGGTTTATCAATAAATTAGGCAATTATCTTACAAATTATAAAATACCTGATATAAACTCCGGACTAAGATTATTCTGGAAAAAAGATGCATTAAGATTTATTAATATTATTCCAGATGGATTTTCATTCACTACTACGATAACTCTTGCAATGTTAACTAATGATCTAAAAGTAAAATATGTACCAATTAATTATATGACAAGAAAAGGAAAGAGCAAGATAAGACCTGTTTATGATACGCTGAATTTTATTCAGTTGATCATTAGAACAGTGATGTATTTTAATCCTCTTAAAATATTTGTTCCATTAAGTTTAATATTATTTTGTTTATCAATTGCTGTTTTTATCTATAGTACACTTGCTCTTCCAAAAATTCTGGATGCTACTGTTGCAATACTCTTTATTGCTGGAATTCAAATGCTTGCAATTGGTATGATAGCTGATATGATTGATAAGAGAACGAAGCTGTAAGAACATGGCTTTGTTAATTGATTTAAAAGGGGAAATTTATAAATTTGAGTTAAGTATAAATAAGATAATGTTGCTGGGTGCTGGGAGGCATGTAATGGTTACGAGTTTGAGTAAAAAACCAACAACCCAGAACCCAGTGCCCAGAACCCAGAACCTGATTATTAAATGTAAAAAAATAAATGTTAAAATAGATTTTATTAAAAATATTGAAATCCCTATACTATCAATTAATGAAAGTCCTGTTAATAAATCCCCCATCATTTAATGAAATAATTGGTAATAATCCTTCTATTATCGAATCGGAAAGAGGACACAACCCACCACTCGGACTTTTATTACTTGCCGGATATTTACTCGACCATACTATACATAAAGTAGACGTTCTTGATTCGCAGGTGGAAGAATTATGTTATGAAGCATTAGAAGAAAGAATAAAAAATATTGATTTTGAAGTAGTTGGAATTACCACAATGACATTTACCCTGATAGATGTTATTAAAACAGTTCGACTTGTAAAAAAAATAAACCCGGAATCCAGGGTCGTGCTTGGAGGCCCTCATGTAAATTTATTCCCGGAAGAAACTATTGCTCTTGATGGAGTGGATTTTCTCGTTCTTGGAGAAGGGGAAATAATATTTTCCCAACTTCTTGATAATATTTACAATTATGATGAATTAAAAAAAATAAAAGGCCTTGTATTTAAAGACAAAAATGGAGAAATTGCACATACCGGAATTCCTGATACTGTTAAAGATCTTGATAATTTATCTTTTCCAGCCAGGCATTTAACTCCATATAAGAAATACAGTTCTTTGCTGGCAAAAAGAACTCCAATAACTACAATGATCACGAGCCGTGGTTGCCCTTTTAAATGTTCTTTTTGCGACAGACCACATCTTGGGAAAAAATTCAGGGCAATGAGCGCTGAAAAAGTTGTGGGAGAAATAGAAAAATCTTTAAAACTGGGAATACACGAATTTCTGATATATGATGATACTTTTACTATAAACAAAACCAGGGTGAAAAAAATATGTGAGTTGATCATAGAAAAAAAATTGGATGTTGGTTTTGATATTAGAGCCAGGGTGGATACTCTAAATGAAGAATTGTTATTATTATTAAAAAAAGCCGGGTGTAGAGGTATTCATTACGGAGTGGAAGCAGGAACAGAAAAGATATTAAAAGTATTAAAAAAAGACATTACCATAAATAAAGTAAAGGAAATATTTAATCTGACAAAAAAATACAAAATACCAATTTTAGCTTATTTTATGATAGGTTGCCCTGATGAAACAAGAGATGACATTTATGAAACTTTCAGGGTTACCAAATGGTTAAACCCCGATTTTATACATTTAACTATACTAACACCATTTCCCGGAACTCCTATCTATATTGATGGATTAGCAAATGGGAAAATAAAAAAAGATTATTGGCTGGAATTTGCAAAAAATCCAGATAGCGATTTTGAGCCACCTTTCTGGGATGAAAATTTTACGAAAAAAGAACTTGAAGAACTTATTATTAAAGGATATAAAACTTTTTATTTAAGACCATCATATATATTTAAAAGACTTTTTTCGATCAAATCTTTTGGCGAGTTTTCGAGAAAAGCAAAAGCAGGATTAAAAGTTCTATTTATGAAAAAAATTGCAAAATGAAACCCGCATCCCGATTAATCGGAACAAAGGGGAATATAAACATCATATTTATAATTGATTATTTCATTGTTTGTAAACAAATTCATGCGGATTCACGAAACCCAAAGGGTTCACGAACACCATTAAAATCAATTATGAGAGTGAGTAATACCTATAAAAAAATCATTTTATGAGTAATAGTTTATCTAAAGGAGTCTTAAGCCATACTTATGCAGACGACAGAAATAAAAAGGTTGAAATTATTTTTCGATATAAAGTTCGTGCACGAATGGTTGCTGATATAATAAACAGTTACTTTCATAATTCAAAAAATTTAAATATCCTTGATTTTGGTTCTGCTGAAGGATTGACATTGTTGGAATTAAATGTTCTAATACCAAATGCAAATTATATAGGAATAGAATATGGAAAAGACCTGATAAATAGCGCTCCTGATCTCCCGGAAAACATACACCTCCAACAAGGAGATGTAACAAACCTTTCTACAGAAGTTAAAGAAAAGTCTTATGATATAGTCACTGCACTTGCAGTATTAGAACACTTAAAGAATCCATTAAATGCCGTCATGGAAGCAGAAAGCATTCTCAAACCGGGTGGTTTATTTATAGCTTCATGCCCAAATCCTTTTTGGGAGGAACTTTCAACTCATTTAGGGCTTCTTAAGAATGACCATCACGAAGTACAGATAAATAAAAAAATAATTACTGAAATTATTCAAAAGGCAGGTTTGAAATTATTGAAGTATCAACGATTTATGTGGTCTCCAATTTCAATAATACCATATTTTAAAATACCTTTATCTCCTTCATTGTCCTTGAAAATAGATAAAATAGTCGAAAAAATACGGATATTTAATTGGCTATTTGTTAATCAGCACATAATTGCGCAAAAAAAATGATTATATCCAAATCAAACATATTGCGCTTATTTGGGATAATAATTCTCGTTTACATTTTGTACAAAGTCAATTGGGATCAACTGGGTAAATCAATTGCAAAAACAGATCCTGTCTTGCTTTCAATTGCATTTATCCTAAATATTCCTACAATATGGGTTAAATCATTCCGCTGGAAAACACTCTTACACTGGCAAAAACATTATATTACAAATAAAAAAGCATTTTTTTACTATCTATGTGGTTCCTATCTGAGTTTTATTACTCCGGGAAGATTAGGTGACCTTTCAAAAGCATTTTATCTGAAACAGGGAGGCATAACTAATTTAAGTAAAGGTTTCTCAAGTGTTATTGCAGACCGTTTACATGACATTTGTTTATTGCTCTTATTGGGCTTGATCTGCCTTATTATTTACGTACCTCACAGTTCTGCTCAAATTATTGGCTGGATTGGTATTACTTTAACAATACTTATCCCTTTTATATTTGTGTTTTTCCGGCAAATACAAAGTTTTATTGGATCATTTTTTAACCGGTTCATTATTCGTAAAATACCGTTCCTTTCAAAAGAAAATGCCTGGGATTTCCAAAACAGTTTCCGTGAGTTAATAACATGGAAACTATGGCAGACTTCTATGCTAACCATTATAAGTTATGCCATATTTTTTCTCCAATGTTATTTTATCTCATTGTCAATAAAAATACCTGTTTCATATTGGGAAATCATATTAATTATGTCTTTTACTAATTTTATTAGCTTTTTACCTGTTTCTATTGCAGGCATAGGAACACGTGAAGCAGCTCTTCTCTATCTGCTTATTCCAAAAGGAATTGGTTATGAAACAATAATTTGTTTTTCAATGGGTGTATTTCTGATATTCTATGTCGGGGGTGGGTTTCTCGGTGCAATTGTCTGGTCTGTTTATCCCCTTAAATTGAAATTTAAAAAACAGGAAACTAAATAATTTTATTGATAGAATTGAACGCGATTTAGCGAGAAGCAAGAAGCAAGAAGCAAACAATAATTATTAGTGTCAATTCGTGTATCCCGATCCCGATAACTGTCGCATTAGCGTCAACCAAAAATTAGGAATGATAGATGTGCTATGCAATTGCTCAAGATTAATTAGGTACTTAAAAATTATTATTGATAAAATATTAACGATAATTTATCATTGATCATTCCGGTTTATCAGTTGTCAGT
>JBDRNO010000087.1:0-11893 GCA_043811005.1 Bacteroidota bacterium
CCGCGATGTCGTGAAAGAAATTAAAAAAAATAAATCTCGGGCAATCTACATACCTGCCATTTCCAAAGCCGCTAAATATATCAAAACAAAAATCCCCAGCGGTTCGGTTATTCTTACTATCGGCGCCGGTGATGTTTGGAAGCTCTGTGATATGATAAAATGAATCGTTAGGATTAAACGACTGTTTTAAAACAACTTATGGCACTCTCAATTGGTATCGTATGAACGCAATGCGACATAGCTATAGTGATACATCTAGTAAACTGATACCGTTTTACTTTAATATAAAGCTCCCTCCTCCGCAGAAGTTATTCGGTAACCCTTAGCGACATATCGGGTAAACTCTAAGAAAACATTTCTAAAACAAAAAACTCCCGAAATGGGAGCTTTTTGTTTAGGTCTTACTTCTTAAGTCTTCGCTTGATGAGCCAGTATGCTCCGTAAGCTATGGCGAGGATTACTATGAGAGCTACCAACCAACTGCCGGTACCCAGATTCAATACATTACCAATAGTGCCAAGGATACTCGCTTGCTGAGTCGATGACTGAACTGACGGTGTGGGAGTAATCGATTCGGTAACCACTGGGGATTGGCTTGGTTGAGGTGTTGCTCCAGCTGGATAACGTTGATAATTTGGTTCTATCCCAGTGGCTCCGGCTTGTTGAGCGGCTTCTCGGGTTGGAAATATTTGGATCTTACCATTAACATAACCTATAAATCCATTGTTTGTTTGTGGTGTGGTTGGCGTTGGTTTTGGAACAGCATTAATCGTGTAATTCCCGCCAGTTGCAGCCGAACCGATAGATACACCCTCGCCTATAATATCAACACTTGCGGGGATAATAGAAGCCGCACCAGCGTTCCCGGCTTTAACCGATACTGATACTAACGTCTTATCTGATGTGGTGCCATTTGGTATACCGATTAAGAAATGTGGATTTGAACAAGTTGGGGCAGATTGAGCCATAAGACCATCTGCTACGGTTATACTTTGGCAGGATAAGTTATTAAAAACCAAAGTGCCTTCAACCGCAAAAACCTTACTGCCCGAGGCATTGAGCCCCACAGACGCACTAAATATATTCCCAACGGTTTTGGTTAAACTTGCCGGGGAAACATATAAGAAAGGGCCAGCGGCATCTACATTAGCGAAACCAATAACCGATGAGAGAACGACTGCTGATAGTATAATTGTTGTTTTAATTCTTTTCATATTATTTATTTTTTTAATTTATTTTTATAACGACCAATTTGACATCAACAAAGCGAAATCATATTTATCGACTTTTCCATCGCTGTTGAAATCGCAAGTATTAGTTCCGGTTTTGCCCCAATTAGCCATCATTAAAGCAAAGTCATATTTATCAACCTTACTATCGTTATTAGCGTCGCCTTTTTTAGTTACTGGTGTTGTGTATCCTCCACCTCCACCACCACCACTACTACTTGGAGCGGGAGTTGGGGTAGGTATGGTTGTTTGCGTATAGGTAGCAAAACTGGTGAAATGTTTTGTCCAAATTGCTAAATCAGATCCAACATCTATTTTACAATCTCCATCAGCAATCAATGCATCACCTGTCGCTTGATTATCCAATGCACAAGTATTGGTGATTTCGGTAAAGATTATCCCTGTTCTAATATAGCCTGCTCTTTTACCGGCTTGTCCTGGGAGTAAAATTCTCACAGCATTATCAAAGGATAATTTTGCGCCGGTGAATCCGACTTCAATCGCTGTACTCAAGGTTTTGGTTTCGCCAGAAGTCTCCGGTAAAGTTACAGTTGTAACCGTTGGAGCGGCAATTACTCCATTCCAAGTAGTATCAGTACTAGTAACGGTAGTAGAAGCCGGAATAGCCACAGTAGCATTATTAGCATTCGCTGATGTGATATTGATTGCTGGCAGTATTCCTGTTCCTCCTGTAATAAATGAGCTTACATCAATTGTCGGATTGGTTGTCCCGCTACTGACTGTGACATCCACTACTTGCGTTGGATTGGTAATCACGACTTGCGGAGTTGTGGTATCAACCGTAGCAGATCCTGATTCGTTTGGAGTAGTTTGAGTAGTAGCTAAACTAGAATCAACTAACAATAATCCTAATGCGGTGTTGCCTGCAACATCAGAAACATTAACCACTACATCATTAGCAAAAGAAGCAGTTGCCGTAACCGTAATCGTGAGTGTTACTCCTGTCCATTCATAGGTTAATTCTTTATCAGCTCCGGCAGTTAACGCATTCTGAACTACTGTTTTAGAGCTTGAAGATAATATTTCACTAAAAACTAAGTCAGTAGCCCCTATGGGCAAAGCTACATCTATAGAATCGTTGCCGAGTTTAGTAACGGTTGGGGCCACAATATCTTGAATAGCAGTTGTAGTGGCAGAAGCAGAGACGCCTCCAACAGAATTTGTAGCGGTAGCTGAAACATTGATTGTCCCATCTACTAAAGATGTTGGAAGGGCTGCAGTACCATCTACAGTAATGTCATAATTTATGGCATCTCCTGATAATTGTTGTGTTCCTGTTTTTGAATTAGTCCCATCGGTTAGAGTAACTGTTACCAAAGAGTTGGCTTCCGCTGTACCAATAATGTGGATAGCATTTTTTTCAGTATTATTGATTATGCTGTCAGTAGCTACCGAAGTGATTACTGGAGCATCGGGATTAGCAACAACAGTAACGGTAACAGTATAATCTTGAGTTGAACTATCGGCGGCAGTGACGGTATAAATTACTGGGTCGGTGAAATCTTGAGCTACACCAGAAAGCGGACTGATTGATGCTCCCGTGATCGTAATCGTTGGAAGAAGCGTAGTAACATCAGTACCGGAGCGTACACTTAGAGATATATTGGTCCCATTGATAACACCTGTGCTAATTGGATCTAACCCTGCGAAATTGAATGAAATAATATCTTTGGCAGAAGAAGTAGCGATAGTGACTATTATCGTGTATGTCTGAGTTGAACCATTTTCGGCAGTAACAATATAAGTTTGTGGGGTTGTGAAATTATTAGCTATCCCACTTAATGGGCTAACTGTTCCTCCAGAAAGTGAAATCGTTGGAACAAGGGCAGTGACATTAGTTTCGAATGGAACGGTTATTGCGATATTAGTTCCAGTAATAACACCTACCCCCTCTGGGAAACTGAACGAGGTAATATCTTTGTCAGAAGCAAGCGGCACTGGATTAACATTTACTGTTCTGGTCACTTCAACTGCTGGATTACCGGCTGCATCAGAAACATTGTAGGTGACGGTATAAGTGCCAACTACATTTTCGTCAACAGGGTTAACCGTAATTATTGAAGCGGTTAAATCACCGTCAACATCATCAAGGGCAGTGGCTCCGGCATCAACGTAGATGTCGCCAATAATAAGGTCAACCGGGTCAACACCCAATAAGGTAATGACCGGGGCTGTGGTGTCAGGCACTGCCAACGGTGTTAATGTGCCCTTGGTACATACGCCAACATGGTCATCGGAGTTACTGTATTTTCTTAAAATTATAAATGGCCAGAGGTTATCTGCTAAATCCTGACTGACTTCTAAAACAATCTCGTTGTCACTCCAGGACATCAGACCAAAATATACAGGTCCACCATCGTCTCTTTGACCTCTGTATATGTTGTAAAGTCCGTCTATTATCGCAGGGTTCTCAACATAAACATTCTCATTTACACTATCGTCGACATTTCTATCACCGAATCCCGTTCCTACTATAGTGATATTTACACCAGGTGAGGTCAGATTCATCGGGGTTGATTCTGATCCTAGAGGACATGAGATAGACTGAAAATCCGATGCTGTGTAAGTTCCTGTCGGCGTAGGGGTGGGGTTAACATGTACCGTAATTGTTTCCGTAGCAACATTTCCTGCCGCATCTGTGGCAGTGTAGGTAATGATATAAGTGCCGATTACTGTGGTATCGACTGAACCGGAAGCAATAACAGCAACCGAACCATCGACGGCGTCAATGGATGTAGCACCCGGATCAGTAAAGACAGATCCGACGTAGATGTCATACGAGCTCAGACCATTCAAACTGATAACAGGTGGAGTAGTGTCGGGAGTTACACTGGTAAGCGCGTTAAAGGCGTTGATTCTTTTGCCTGTCACCGTTTTGCCACTCAATGACGGGAGTGGATCGCCATCATTCAAAATCGCATTTTTTACTTCAGCCAGTGTTAGATCTGGTTTATATCCCCACAATAAGGCCGCAAGACCAGCAACATGCGGTGCAGCCATTGAAGTGCCATTTTTATAATCATATTTTTCGTCAGAGCCATCGCTGAATTTAGTAATTTTTATGTCATCGACTGCACAGCCATCATAATTATTAAGAGAATCATCGGTTATCCATTTTAACCTAAAAGTAAAATTGCTAGTAAGATAACTAGAAGAGATTGGAAGATTTTGAAAGTGATAAACTGCACCTCCTATATCACTCGAATCCCCCTTTAGCCAGTCTAAAAATGGTTCGTCCCATCTATGAATTTCATTAAAATTAACACTGTCACTGCTATATTCTAAGGCCATGTAATCATAAATTATTTGGCCTGTATAATAACTTGTATATTCTGTATCACACTTAGTCCAAAAATCGAATGTTGCTCCAGTTGCTCCGTTTAGATTATAAGAAGGAGAAATAATAGTAGTATTTGCATTATTGAGATATTGCGGATTCAAATCTCCATATAATACTTTGCCCCACGCCGGACCCCAAGTCGAAGTTCTATCGTAGGTTCCCCAATTATTATCAGTTCCGCCCTTAATCCATCCGCTTGGCACTGCTGGTGGTGTAACTCCTTCAAAAGTTTCATTCAATAAATTTGTATCAGCTACTGTGCTATAAATGTTTACACCCGGAGCACCTACATCAACGGATGCAGAACCATAATTTGAAAAGGCGGTTAAACTATCATTTTGGTCAGTGGCCGCAACTGAAATAATATTAGCCAGATTGTAGTCTGATGGATATTGATGAGTACTTTCATTGTTATCACTAACTTGATCTACTCCACCATTCCCAGCTGCAGCAACAAAAATTCCTCCTGCGGTTTTGAAACGATTAATTGCATCATATTCTAATTGTGAAAAATCGGGACCGCTGAAACTGGCATTAATTACTTTTGCTCCATTTTGAATAGCGAAATCAATAGCTTTTATTTCTGAAGCAATATCATTCCCATATTTTATTGCCATTATTTTTGCGTGTGGCGCAACACCAATAATACCCAGTCCATTACCTTTTACAGCTGCAATTGTGCCAGCAATATGTGTACCGTGGGACGAGGTAGTGGGTAACGGTGTATTGTCACCATCTTCATAGTCGTAACCGTGGTTACAACCCCCCGTTATGGCAACACCATTTTCATCTTTACAGTTTGTTCCATCCCACATACTCGTAGCTAAGTCAGGATGGTTATATGCCACACCACTGTCTATAATCGCCACTATAACAAGAGAAGCCGATGCCGTCTCACTTATAGTCCAAGCCTCCGGTGCATTAATGTCTGCACCAGGCCCAGCTGGCGTAACTCCATTAACTGTCTGACCCGTATTATCCAACCCCCACAGAAGCCCTTTACTTGTATCATTCGTATTAATATCTGCTGGGTAACGCCTATAGTTTGGTTCAACATATTCAACATTCGGATCATTCTTTAATTCAGCCACTTTCTGTTCAACGGTCTTACTATCTTTTATCTTTAAAATAGAGGTGTTTATGTTTTTTAAATCTTCTTTTTTCTCTAACGACTTAGCACGAATAAAATTCGAAGCAGCCGTTCTTCCTGAAACAGTTTGCAGATTGATTTTGTTATTTTTATATTTAACTAAAATCTCACCAGAAACATAGTTGTCTTGGGAGATTGACTTATTATTCGTCAAATAACCTGCCCCACCCGGTGTAACATTTTTTAGGATTGTCTTGGTATTTGTTTCTTGACCAATCTTTATATCCTGATTATTGCTGATTTGCCCTGTGGCATTTTTTGCCTGTTCTAGGGATGTAATATTACGGTAGGTGTCGAGATTTTTATTTGATGGACTAAAAGCGATTGCTTGGAGTGGCAAAATTATCTGTCCCAACGCAAGAGATAAAATAGTTACTAATGCAAAAATCGACCCCTTGCTCCTTCTGGAAACATTTAAGTCCCCCATGTGTTTTAGCTGCCTATTGAATATTGGGCTACCAGTAATGGCTTGTAGCTAATTATTCAAGGGGTAGTGATATTGAAATAGATACACAAAAAAGCCCTTTTTTACGGCGAAACTGATTCCTTTAGTATACAATACATTCCGAGATTACGCAAGTGCTTACGAAATTTGGGCTTAGCTTCTTTTATCTTAACGCTAAACCGGCAAAAAACATAAAACTCACCGCAGAGTGATAGCTTGCGCCATCCATACTCCTTTCGGCATATGACCAATCAAGGTAGGCCCTACGATGGGGTCTATGTCTTTGATCGGTTTTTGTGCCATACCTCGCAGAAATCTACAAGGGTTAGGCGATTTTTAGTTGTTAAGTATAAGATACCCCATATTGAGTTAAAAATAAAGCCGTTGCTGCATTTTCAAGGACAACATTGAGAAATTAAGGAAATCTGCTAATTTAAGCTCGAATCAATCACTACAGGGTGGATAGGATTAATAATAAGTCCCGAATATGCCCTGTGACTTTATCCACAATTTTCCTATTGTGCTTTCTGTTTACTTTGGTAAACTATAAGTATGAAGCTAAACCATGTTATAAAAAATCTGCGAGAAGAGGGCGGATTAACCCAAGAAGAGCTGGCTAGAAAGGCTCAATTAAGCAAAGGATACATATCTCGACTTGAAGCCGGTGATTACACCGAGGGCCCTTCTATAAAAACATTGCAAATGATTGCGGAAGGGTTATCTTTGCCCCTTGAAGACATACTAAACAAAGCTGGTATTACCAAAGAAGACTATACTAAAAACCCGAGTCTTGAACTTGGATCAGGAGCATTTTTGAGAGCAAAAACCGACCTTACAGAAGAACAGGTCAAGAAACTTAGACAATTTATAATTAAATTAAAAAACAGGTAGAAAAATCCCCTGTCCCTTTAGATGTATCCGTCCAAAGATTGGCTTAATAAAAGTGAATACAAAGTAAAGCAGATATTAGAAGAAGTTGGCGAAGCTATGCCACTAACTTTTCCTATACCAATCTTAAAAGTAATCCGGCAATACATACCCAATGTACAGTTCCTTAGATCTATGAACCGAGAGATAAACGATGCTATTTCTGCCTGTGCTACTCACGATATGATTAACGGTTGGATAGTCGTTCTTAATGGCCACGAATCTCCAAAAAGACAGAGATTTTCTGCCGCTCATGAATTTGGCCACATGGTTTTAATGCCAAATCCAACCGATATAGTTTATTGTGGCAAGGGTAATGACTGGGAAGAAAAACTATGTGATATTTTCGCCGGAAAACTTTTAATGCCCAGTGAGATGATCTTCCAGTATTATAATAATCTACCTTCTGAACCATTTCTTGAAGAAGTGGCGACCGCCTTTCAAGTAAGCCCGCAAGTGGCATATATTAGATTAACCAATAGCAATCTGCCCTTCAAAGTTTTATATGATTATTCTTTTGTAGCTAGGAGTGCTTAAAAAAATTTACCCTTCAAGTTTACTATAGTAAACACTGAATGGGGAGATGCCTATGAAATGGCTAATAAATACAATATCCACCTAATTAAGTCTCGTAGAAGTTATTCCATAAAAGACATGACCACACTCTTTAATATAGACCGAAAAACTTGCTCACGTTGGATTGAATATAAGGGATTAAAAGTGATGGAAATGATAGTTAATCCCCCATTGGTCATGGGATCAGATTTGAAAGAGTTTATTCAGAAACAACGGGCAACAAGGAGGATCCGTTTGGCAGAAGGCGAGTATTACTGCCTCAAATGCCATAAATCGGTTAAGGCAAAAGTAGGAAGTGAAAAAACCATAAAAACAGATAAAAAGATAGGTAAAAATAATTCAGATCAATATAAAAAAATAGGCAATTGCGAAGTATGTGGCACACGGGTCAATAGATTTTTAGGTGTATGCCAGCAAGACTAATAGCGTTATTTATGGCTACTCGTAAATGTCCCATCTAATGTAATTAGCTAATCAAAAGTAAAATATGGCTTCTATGGTTTATAAAAACGAAATAGTTAAAAGAAAGTTTTTTGGATACCTTAGAGAATCTAAAGGATTTTCTGAAAAGACAATTGGGTGCTACGAGGGGGCAATTTTGCGTTGGCAAGATTTCTCGAATAACGCAGACTTTGCCGTTTTTAATAAAACGAGGGCAGGGCAATTCAAAGAATGGTTAAGAGCCAGAAAGAAAGTTAAATTGCCTGAAAGTATTGGTTTATCTTATTGCTACGATACTTTGCGATTTTTGAAAACTTTCTTTGGCTGGTTATCTAAACAGGCAGGCTACAAACGAAAAATAGACCCGATGGCCATTGAATATCTAAACTTACCAAAAGCTGACGCTAGAATTGCTACACAGCCAAGAAAGAAGGAAATCCCGAGTTTGGAAGAGGTTAAAGCCGTAATTGAAAGCATAAAAGGCAAATCGGAAGCTGAGATAAGAGATAAGGCTATGATTTCCCTAATGTTTCTAACCGGAGCAAGAATTTCAGCAATTAAAACGCTCCGTATGAAATGTCTCGATAGAGAGAAATTGATTATCTATCAAGACCCAACATTTGGAGTGGAGACAAAATTTTCAAAAAGGATTGTTACTCCACTGGTTTCACCTTCATATGAAGACCCGCTGAAATATTTCCTTGAGTGGTTCGATTATTTGGAAAAACAAAAAAAGTTTGAACCAAATGATCCGTTGTTCCCGGCTACCAAAATTGAAAACGGGAAGGAGAATTTAAGTTATTACAACACTGGAGAAGTTAAGCCGATTTTTTGGAAAAGTTCTTCATCCCCAAGAAGAATATTTGAAAAACGATTTGAGCAGGCAGGAGTGAGGCCTTATCATCCGCATACTTTAAGACATTTATTTATTGAAAGAATGACAAAACTACCCCTAACCGAAGAGCAAAAAAAGGCTATTAGCCAGAGTCTAGGACACGAAAATGTTGGAACTACTTTTGGTTCTTATGGTTACGGCAGTATTGATGAAGAGCGACAGATAGACATCATAAGAAATATAGATTTTACCGGAAAGAAAAACGAGGACACAGACCTCCTTAAAAAAATTAAGGAGCTTATTCAATCTAAACAACCATAATGCAGTTAACTCCCCTTTCTTCAGAACAGGTTAGATATAAAGTTAGACAGAGTATCCGTAGGGCCATAAAAGCACCAATGCTCTATCTAGTACCGGATCTAGTTTATCAAACCGCAAGCAGTGAATTAGGAGATTTTCAAAATAAAATTGATAAGGCTTTTGATTTATTGTTTGAAACTGTAGTTAAAACGGATGTGCATAAACTCAATTGACACCTATGAACAATTAGGAGTATGATACAAATATGCAATTTCTTACTAAAGACGAGGTGGCAAAATACTTTAGGGTTCATCCCCGCACTATAGAGCGGTGGTTAAAGAGTGGCGAGCTAGTGGGACATAAATTGGGTAAGGGTAAAACATCTCTATGGCGTATTCCTGAAACTGAAGTTAAAAAGTTCTTAGAAAAAAATAAGGGTAACAAAAAGTAAATGACGGAAGAAACTCAAAAACCAACTAAACTGATTGCGGTCTATGGCCGAGTCTCGACTTCAAATCAAGAAAATGAAGGAACTATTGAAACACAACTTTCTGCCGTTCGAGAGTTCGCTCAAAAAAATCGCTATACCGTTGCTCAAGAATATCTTGATGAAGGTTGGAGTGGAGATAGTATCGTAAGGCCAGCCCTTGATCAACTTCGTATGGATGCAAAGAAAAAAATCTGGGATGCGGTTTTAATGTATGATCCCGACCGGTTAGCTCGTAGATATTCTTATCAGGAGTTAGTTGCGGATGAGCTACGAGAAGCTGGCATTGAATTAATTTTTGTTACCGTATCTGCTCCTAAAAATCCCGAAGATAAAATCCTGCATGGAGTAAGGGGCTTATTTGCTGAATATGAAAGAGCAAAAATATCAGAGCGTTTCCGTCTAGGTAAACTCCGTAAGGTTAAAGAGGGTCATATTCTTACTACTGAAGCCCCATATGGTTACACTTACATCCGTGGGGACAGAGAAAGAAGAGTTCACGGCTATTATGTAATAAATGAAGAGGAGGCTAAGGTTGTCAAAATGATATTCAGCTGGATCGCTGATGAGGGTATGGCTATAAGAGAAATCGTTAGGCAACTGCAAAAATTGGGTATTCGACCACGCAAGAGCAAACGAGGTGTTTGGAATACAAGCTCCTTACATAACATGCTTCGGAATAAGACTTATATTGGCGAAGGTCATTGGGGCAGTTCCTATGCTGTCGTCCCCAAAAAACCGATCAAGATAGAGAAGTATAAGAAAACGAGAAAGAGTAGCCGAAGGATGAAACCCGAAGAAGAATGGATTGCCTCTAAAATCCCCGTTCCGGCAATTTTGAGCAGAGATTTATTTGAACGAGTTCGAACTCAACTGAAAAAGAACTCTACACTTTGTCCCCGAAATAGAAAGTATGAGTATCTTTTAAGCGGTAAGATATTCTGTGATTGTGGCCGAACAAGAAGCGGGGCTGGGCCTCAACATGGTAAACATCTCTATTATCGTTGCAATGACAGGATTTACTGTTTTCCCCTGCCTCGTACCTGCATGGACAAGGGTATAAACGCACAAGTTGCCGATAAAATGGTCTGGGATAAAATCTCGGATTTAATGAGCTCGCCCGATTTAATGTTCTCCCAAGCTAACCGTTGGATGAATGAAAGACGAGATAAAATAAAATCATCAATTGGTGATACAAAAACAGTAGAAAAAGAGGTTGTAAAACTGAAAGAACAAGAGGAACGTTTTAATAAAGCCTACGGAGCCGGATTATTTACCATAGAAAAATTAAAAGAGTATACAGTCCCCATAAGGGATCGGCTCATCTTATTAGAATCACAAATAGCCAAAGCCGAACAAGAAGAAAACCAGATAAACGGTTCGGCCGTTCCTACTAAAAATGAAATTAGATTATTCGCCAAAGAAGCCACAAAAGCTCTTGCGAAGTTGAACTTTGAGACAAAAAGAGCGATAATTACTCACGTTTTAGATAAAGTTATTGGCTCGCAACAAAGACTAGAAGTGCATGGTTACCTGCCAATAACAACAAATCATGTCATGTTCAAAACTAGCAATCGGCATTGTTGGTCTCCCCAATGTTGGCAAATCAACGCTTTTCAAGGCGTTGACAAACAAACAGGTGGATATTCAGAATTATCCTTTTACGACCATTGATCCGAATGTGGGCGTGGTTGCCGTTCCCGACGAGAGAGTTGACGCTTTGGCCTTGATGTCCGATTCCAAGAAAAAAATATATACCACGATAGAATTTATTGATATCGCCGGGCTGGTCAAGGGCGCGGCGCAGGGCGAAGGGCTTGGAAACAAGTTTTTGGCCAATATCCGCGAGGTGGATGCCATCGCTCATGTCGTCCGGGTTTTTGAGGATAAAAATATAACTCATGTTCACAGTAAAATTGACCCCGCAAACGACATTGAGGTCGTCCAAACCGAACTTGAACTGGCCGACCTGCAGACAAAAGAGAAAAGGGCTAAAGATAAAAAAGACAAGGATCTGCCGCCCTTGGATCTGCTCACCGACAAGAAGGTCATCTTTGTATTAAATGCATCGGAGATGCAATTAGCCGCCGGATGGCAGCCCTCCTTCGTTAAAACTTCCCCCTTCGCCAAGGCTTCGGGGGA
>JBDRNO010000088.1:0-8584 GCA_043811005.1 Bacteroidota bacterium
GTTCTCTGCATGGAACACGGTGTAAGTCAGAGGGGTTCTAAAGAAGGAGAGGCCCGTGTTATACAGGCTTATCGCGAATGCGATAGCTTTGAGGTATAAGATTAACAAAATTATAGAATTTTTTTTATTATTGATTTCCAATAGTCATATAATATTAAAATGAAAATTTACATGAAATTTATTTATCCGTTCCTGTTTCTCTTTGTTTTTTCGCTTCAGAGCTGCAAGGAGAGTCCCAGACTTTTTGTCGGAGGATTCACCAAACCGGGACAGAAGGGACTTTCAGTTTTTGAGTTTGATAAAAGGAACGGTAATCTGGAGCTAATTAAAGAATGGGATGTGGGTCCAAATCCGGCATATTTTTGTTATTCCGGCAGAAACAAGCTGCTCTACGTTCTAAACGAGGTTATGGAGTTCAATGGTGCTTTTGGAGGTGGACTTACAACTCTGAGATATGATCCCGAAAAAGTGTCATTTGAAAAAAAGAATGAGATACTGATCCCATATGCCGGACCATGTTATATTTCAATGTCACCGGATAGCGGATTTTTATTTATAGCAAATTATCCGAACGGATCGATAGCATCGGTGAGCCTTGATGATTTCGGGATTCCGGAAACAATACCCGATACTATATTATACGTAAAAGAGGAGCCGGATGTTTCACATGCACATATGATTTTATCCGATCCTTCCGGTAAACATGTATATGTAACTGATGTGGGTCTTGACAGGATTATGACCTATAATTTTCACAGGAATGCAGGGGAATTTGAACTGGTCAATAATGGAATCACGTTGCTTCCGAAGGGGTCCGGACCGCGTCATTTTGTGTTTAATGCTGACGGATCGAAAATGTATGTCATTAATGAACCGGGTTCAACAATGATGGTATTCAATGTTGATGAAAAAGATGGGCTGAAGCTGGTTCAGACTTTACCGACTGTGAGGGAGGGATTTGAAGGAAATAACTATTGTGCTGATGTCCACATTGGGAAGGAC
This sequence comes from Bacteroidota bacterium, assembly GCA_043811005.1. Classification (GTDB taxonomy): domain Bacteria; phylum Bacteroidota; class Bacteroidia; order NORP154; family NORP154; genus JBDRNO01. The sequence goes on from JBDRNO010000088.1 coordinate 1,003, forward strand.
GGTAAATTCCTTTACGGCTCAAACAGGGGCGAGAATACTATTGTTATCTACAGCATCGGCAGTGATGGTTTATTAAGTCTGGCAGGTCATACAACATGTGGAGGCGACTGGCCGAGGAATTTTGTTATTGATCCGTCAGGCCGGTTTTTGATTGTTGGTAACCAGAAATCAAATGAGATTTCTGTTTTTAAAATAGATAAAAAAACAGGGCTTCCGCTGGAACCTGACAGGAATTACCCCTCGGTAATGCCTGCCTGCCTGAAGTTTTATTGATTCCGGAAAATCTACTTGCAGTCGTGTTCAGCAGGGGCGTAGCATGCTGCGCCCTTACCACAAATGCATTAAACGCCCCTGCCACCTATACATGCAACTTCCCTGCAATCACAAAAACATTTTCTATTATTTTTTAATTGTACTCTAAAATTTTCTTCGTAACATTAATACCTGATAACAGTACAAAAAATTAAATGAATCGTAAATCATTGATCCGCGATTTGCAGAACCACCTGGCGATGCAGTGGGATATTATAGTTATTGGCGGGGGTGCAACCGGATTGGGTATTGCCCTTGATGCTGTAACCAGAGGATATAAAACACTTTTACTTGAGCAGTCGGATTTTGCCAAAGGTACTTCATCGCGAAGCACGAAACTGGTTCATGGTGGAGTCCGTTATCTGGCCCAGGGTGATATTCTGCTTGTAACAGAAGCGCTGCATGAGCGTGGTCGTATGCTGAAGAATGCACCTCATCTCACATCTAACCAGGAGTTTGTGATACCGGTTTATACCTGGTGGGATGTTTTCTTATATACCGTCGGGCTTAAGTTTTATGATCTGCTGGCCGGAAGGTTAAGCATGGGGAAATCATACTTTATTAGCCGATCCCGAACCCTTGAACGTTTACCTTTGCTTAAAGGGGAAGGATTGAAAGGAGGGGTTGTTTACCATGACGGTCAGTTTGATGATTCAAGAATGGCCATAGCTCTTGCAATGGCAGCTGTTGAAAAGGGGGGAACACTTCTTAATTATTTCAAAGTCAATAGTCTGCTAAAAGATGAAAAGAACAGAATCATAGGTGTCAGGGCTAAGGATAATGATTCGGATAACGAATACGAGATTCATGCGAAGCTGGTTATTAATGCAACAGGCGTTTTTGCCGACGAGATACACAGCATGGACGAACCGGACTCCAAACCAACTATCCGGCCAAGTCAGGGCGTGCATATTGTACTTGACAATTCTTTTCTGGAAAGCGATTCCGCCATCATGATCCCAAAAACAGATGACGGAAGGGTCCTTTTTGCAATCCCATGGTACGGAAAGGTAGTTGTCGGGACAACAGATACACCTCTGGATGAGATATCTCTTGAACCCAGGGCACTCGATGAGGAGGTCAGCTTTATCCTCAGAACAGCAGAAAAATATCTCACCAGGCCGCCATCGCGTGAAGATGTACTCTGCATTTTCGCCGGGTTAAGACCATTGGCTGCCAACCCGGATAATCCTTCAGCCACAAAAGAAGTTTCACGCAGGCATAAGATTACCATCTCCCGGTCAGGTCTTCTTTCAATTATTGGAGGCAAATGGACCTCCTATCGCAGGATGGCTGAGGAGACTATTAATAAGGGCATAAGGGCAGGAATGCTTGATGACAGAAAATGTGTTACTAAAAAGTTCAGTTTTTATTCAGATGGTACAACCTTAAAATCTGATCGTCTGAAGATCTATGGAGATAAAGCAGCAGAAATTGAAAAAATGACAGAGGAACAGCCTGCACTGGGAGAAAAGCTGGATTCCAGGCTTCCATACACAAGAGCTGAAATAGTATGGCTCTGCAGGAACGAAATGCCCCTGACACTCGAAGACATGCTGGCAAGAAGAACCAGAGCCCTGTTCCTGGATGTCAGGACGAGTGTGGCCATATCTCCGTTAGTTGCCCGGATTATGGCTGCAGAACTAGGGTATGATGAAGTATGGCAGCAACAACAGCTTACAGCCTACAGTCAATTGATCACAAATTATATGTAAGATTTCAACAACCTGTTAATTATAAGGAAGATATGAATGACTTTGTACTTGCATTTGACCAGGGAACAACCAGTTCCCGCGCAATCGTGTTTGACCATAATGGGATCCCGGTGGCGAGCGCACAAAAAGAGTTTAAACAACATTTCCCTCAGCCGGGATGGGTTGAACATGATCCGGAAGAAATATGGTCAACACAGGCTGGTGTCGCAATGGAAACCATTAAAAAAGCCGGACTGAAAAGCGCAGATATAGCTGTAATCGGGATTACTAACCAGCGCGAAACAACTTTAGTTTGGAACAGAAAAACCGGCAAACCGGTCCACAACGCAATAGTCTGGCAGGACAGAAGAACAGCGGGATTCTGCGATCAGCTTAAGAATGAAGGACACAGCCGGGGGATCCTTGAAAAAACAGGTTTGATAATTGATGCTTATTTTTCCGCAACAAAGGTAAGGTGGATACTTGATAATGTAAATGATGCAAGGAGATCAGCTGAAAAAGGCGAGCTGGCATTCGGAACAGTCGATTCGTGGCTAATCTGGAACCTGACCAGAGGGAAACTGCATATTACAGATGTGTCGAATGCATCAAGGACCATGCTATTCAACATACACACTCTCAGCTGGGATGATGAGTTGCTAAAGATATTCAATATTCCGGCAAGCTTGTTACCGGAAGTGAGATCTTCCAGTGAGGTTTATGGTCACACAATCGGTCACTTTTCAACTGAAATACCTGTTGCCGGCATTGCCGGCGACCAGCAGGCTGCTCTCTTCGGGCAGATGTGCACCGAACCCGGGATGGTCAAAAACACTTACGGTACCGGATGTTTCATGGTGATGAACACGGGGAATAAACCAATTGAATCGAAAAACAAACTCCTGACAACTGTCGGATGGAAGATTGGCGGTGAAACACATTATGCTCTCGAGGGAAGTATCTTTATTGCAGGCGCCGTGGTGCAGTGGCTGCGTGACGGTCTTGGAATAATACAGAAATCAGGAGATGTGGAAAAGCTTGCGGCGAAAGTAAAAAGCAGCGAGGGAGTCTGTTTTGTTCCTGCGTTTGCCGGTCTGGGAGCCCCACACTGGAACCAGCATGCACGCGGCACCCTGGTGGGTATTACCCGTGGGACAACTGCTGCGCATATTGCACGTGCAGCGCTCGACAGCATTGCTTTTCAGACCCTGGATGTGCTACTTGCCATGCAAAATGATTCCGGAATAAATATTCAGGAACTGCGCGTTGATGGAGGAGCCACTGTAAACAATAACCTCATGCAGTTTCAGTCCGATCTGCTTCAGACTAATGTTGTGCGGCCGAAGATCACTGAAACAACTGCGCTCGGAGCTGCTTATCTTGCCGGTCTGGCAGTAAATTACTGGAGCAGTATGGCTGAAATTAAGAAACAATGGCAGCTCGACAAGACCTTCTCCCCTCAGATACCGGTTGAGGAGACGCAGGCACTTTTAAAAGGCTGGCACCGCGCAGTTAAAGCTGCCAAAGCATGGGCTGCAGAATAACCAGTCGGCAGTTGGCAGTCAACAATCAACAATCAATAATAACCACTTAACAACTTATAAAATGAATGTATTTTTTGCTGAATTTTTTGGAACTGCAATGATTCTTGTATTTGGAAGCGGAGTTGTTGCAAATGTACTTCTGAATAAAACAAAAGGAAATAATAGCGGTTGGATCGTGATCACCTTCGGGTGGGCGATCGGAGTTTTTACAGGGGTACTTATTGCAGCTTCCGTAAGTGGAGCTCATCTTAATCCTGCCGTAACCCTGGCGCTTGTGCTGGCAGGTAAATTTTCTGCCTCATTGATGCCATTATACATAAGCGCACAGATACTTGGATCTATGTTTGGCTCAACGCTCGCATGGCTTGCTTATAAGAAACATTTTGATGCTACAGATGATGCTGATTCAAAACTGGCAGTCTTCTGTACAATTCCAAATATCAGAAGCTACTGGTATAATGTTATTACTGAGATTATCGGGACATACATTCTTGCACTGGCAGTACTTTATATGGCGGAACCGGACGTTGGTCTGGGAGCTTTGAATGCCCTGCCTGTTGCACTCGTTGTCCTTGGAATCGGAATCGCTCTGGGAGGTCCAACGGGTTATGCTATTAATCCGGCACGTGATCTTGGACCGAGGATAATGCATTTCTTTCTTCCTATCCGAAACAAAAGAGACAGCGACTGGCGCTATTCATGGGTGCCGATACTGGGGCCAATGCTGGGCGCTACTACAGCAGCGGTGATGTTTTTATTTTTTAACGTAGCTTAAAATGATTTTTTTTGATTTATTTCTTCAAATAATCTGAGAAATATTCTAAATTGCTGAAGTAACAGCCTGGACTGGTTAATAAACAAATGAAGGTAAGATGGGAAGGGGGGATTTATTCGATAAATTTTAGAAGTGAAAAAAATTCTATAAAATATTTAAATAGTAAAGGTTTGATTAGTATTTAATTAGATAAAATCATAGGCTGATTTTAAAACTCATAATCGAACAAAAATAAAATGAGATTGTTTACTACATTATTAACAATTTAATTCTAAAACTATGAAAAAAATTTCCGCATTATTGGTAATTGTTTTTTTTGCATTGGCACAACTGACAGCACAGGAACCTACTTTCGTAAAGGGTGATAAAGTTCTAAATCTTGGTCTTGGTCTGGGATCTACACTATATACCGGAACCTATTATAAAAGCAGATTCCACCTGTTTCAGCTTCTCTTGAATTCGGGGTTGTTGATAACCTGCTCGAAAAGGGTGTTTTAGGAGTTGGTCCTTACCTTGGATACTCATCCTATAAGTACGAATTTCTCACTTCGGGGTATAAATATTCCAATCTAATATTGGGCGTAAGAGGTAACTTTCATTATCCTCTTGTTGAAAAGCTTGATACATACACCGGTCTGTTACTCGGTTATAATATTGTAACTTCGAAATGGATAGGAACAGGAGCAGAAGACTTTAATGCTTCATCAAGTCATGTCGCCTGGTCATGGTTTGTTGGTGCAAGATATTATTTCAGCGAAACTTTTGCTGCAATGGCTGAGCTGGGATACGGTATAGCTTAACTGAATCTTGGAGTAGCATTGAAGTTCTGAAAAATGAAATAAAAGAAAGGGTAAAATCCCCCTGATAAAAACAATCCGGGGTTTTTTTATATGCAACAGGGCCTGGGAAGAAGATTTAAAACTCAGACAAAGTGAATCACTAATAGTCTGGGGAACGTCTCATTGAAAATTTGGACCAGAAGTTGTATAGAAGTGAAAATGAAATATTCCATTCAATATGTAATTTCACTTTATTTTTTGCACAATTCCAGGTTATGGGCGAAGACTTTATTATCAGGATATAGTTTGCAAAGTTGTTCACAATAAATCATTGCTTTCATAGGAGATTTGTCCAGTTCGAAATATATTTTTGACAGAAAATAGATCGAAATTGTTTGATAAACTGGATTTAAAGAGGTTAGGTTGCTTTCAAGGACTTTAATACCTTCTTCTCTTAATTTAGGATTATAAAAGAATAATTTACTCTTGCCAATATTAAATAAAGCCAAATAAATATTAAAAATATCCTGTTGTTCAATGGTTAATTCATGTATTTCAAATTGTTCAATAATGTGGTTAATCTTATAGATATTCCCCACAATTGAGAAAAGCCGATTTTTTATTAATGCTAGTCTTAATGAATAACTTAAGCAAATTAGTTCTTCCAGATCATCAGGATTTGGAGTAGTTTTTAATTCTGTAGAATATTCCTTTAAGACTGACTCAAGAGCAGCAAAATCATCATCACGATTACTTGAAATTGCTTTCCACCAGTACAAATCCAATAAAAGCATCTGGTAATTCCATCTTTCTATATTGTTTTTTGACTGGATCAGTTCAGCATGTGCTTCTCTAAACTGCTGGTTGTAGATGAGATTAAATATTTTATTAAATCCCTTTTCTTTATCACTAAAACCCAGCAATTCACCAGTAGTGCATATCAACAGAGTAATTAAAATTGTTAAAAAAATAGCTGAAGATTTATGAAAGATCATTCTAATGCATTATTTTGGTATTTTTCGATTAAAGTAAATATTTCAGTATAGACTTTCGTTTTTTCCTTTTCAATTTTTTTAACAGCAAAATCAGAAGCATTGGTATAACCGCCTGAGTAATACCTGTAGAACCATGAAGACAAAACCAATAGACCATCAATAATATTATAATTCACTGCTGTAAACAGAGCATAAAATGCAACACCGGTAATTAAAAAAATGAATTAAGGCCGCTAAGTAATTCACCGGTGTATATTTGGCCAAGCCCTGGTAAAAACATACTCATCAGTTCCACTTTTCTGGGCCTGAATTTTCTATTAAAACGATCAAAATCAAGGAACAAATCATTAATTTTTGTTATACTGGCTGAATCAAGTAATGCTGCTAAAAACTCACGGGAATTCTCATAATCATTTAGGCCGAAATAACATATTCCCATATATAAATTCTTCCTTTTCTGAAGATATTCATTGTGAGGATCTGGGAGGTCAAATAGTTCTGTGAGTGCAGAAAAATAGTTATCCTGATTAAAGTTACATAATGTCTTTTTTAAGGCCAGCTCAAATCTAAGACTATCATTATTTTCGACACGCATAGCGAAATCGTAATATTTAAAAGCAAGATCGAAATCGGATACCAGGTAATGAATAGATGCAATTTTAGAGTATAACTCATTATATTCCTTTTCGTTGTCAAATAAAAGGATACGTTGGTATTCCTTCAATGCCAGCTGATAATTTCCTTTGTTGAACTGTTCTTCAGAGAATTTCTTCATCTGATGGATATCCTGAGCCTTTGCAATGGAAAGCAAACAAAGGCTAAAAAGAAGTATATATAATGTTCTCAGCATTGTTTTGATATCTTTTTTGCAGGTCGGAGTTGTATCTTTTTGCAGATTTAGCAGAGCCAAAAAGATTAGCCGAATAAAAACTAAATGCCAGACCTCCAAAAATCCAGCCATTTGGGCTTTTTATACCCTTTTTGTTAAATGCACGGTATGAGGCATAAGCATTTGTACTTACAAACAGGAAGGAAATAAGAGCATCACCGAATCGTTTTGAATATGCTTTGCCGCTTCCGGGGATCACTGCTGACATCATTAATGCCAGTGCCGGACTTTTGTATTTTTCATGTTCAAAATTATAAGTCAATTGGTATAAATCAGCATAATTTGCTTTTATCAAATCTCCGTTGTTCAGGTAATAATTAAATGCCGAATCATATTTTTGAGTTACCCAGAAATAACCTAATTCATAAAAACATCTCTCACCGGGTTGAAGCAATGATGAAATTTCGAAGAACTTGTTTGAATCTGATTTACAAGTAAGTGAGAAAGCCAGATATTCCTTTGCAGATGGTAATGAATTATATTGATATATATTTTTTTTAGCAGTTCGAATGAAGTTTTTAATTTATCACATTGGTTGTTTAGTTTATAGGTTTGAACTAGTTCAAGGATTATAGAAGTATCACAGGGCCATAG
>JBDRNO010000089.1:0-2319 GCA_043811005.1 Bacteroidota bacterium
CAATTGAAAACCCAAAATATTCTCCAGGTTTGCTCTGATTATCAAATATATTATCGCCAGGATCAGAATTTGTCCCTAAATCAGGTTTTGCAGAACCTTCCACCAAAACACCAAAGTGATAAAATGGACCCTCATAATCCACTACATGGAAATGATTACCTCTAACTAATGGGCTAGCATTTCCTGAAATCTTTAGCCCTCCCCAACCAAGCACCCCAATAGAATTGTCACCTAAATATCCGCCTGATTCGCCTTCATAATTAATTTGATAGATTATATCTCCTTTTATCTCCGGCGTTGCTTTGTCTTTTACAGTTATTGTTGTAAGAACACTGTCTACCATTGACGGATTCGCGCCCCCAGCAACAAGAATGGAATTGATCGTGCTATCCGTAATTCTTACTTGCTCGCCCTTTCCATCCTCTAATAATATTGCAACAAAAGGTTTAGAAGGGATGTGCCCTGCATTTAAAATTGTAACATTTGAAATATGACAGCCATAAGGCACTTTAAACATTTGTCCTGTGGGGTAAGGATACTTTGAATCATCATAAATTTTAGTCTGATACATATGTTCTCCGGTAAGTTTTGTACATGGCTTCATTTCTAAACCAAAAACATTATTATACTCACCTTCTGCTAACTGAATCGTATCACCAGGGCTTGAAGCAGTTATTGCTTCTTGAATGGTTGGATATGCGCTTGGGACGTTTAAGGTTTCTCCTGTTTCAGGACAAGGAAAAGTTGCGTCTGGGATATCAGCATCAGGCATAGCATCGGGCTTAGCATCGGGCATAGCATCAGCAGCATTGGCATCTTTTACCCCTGCATCTTTTGTTGCTGCTTCTGATAATTCCCCTTTTTCCAGCCCCGTCCTACCCATGCAGCCAGCAGTGCTGCCAGCCCCTAACATAAATAGAGGTGTCACCAAAGATGCAACAATTGCAAACCTTCGCGGAAAACTCCTTAATGATCTAAAACCCGAAATTGCTCTTATTTTCATGTTTTCACCTATACTTCTATCGGTGGCTTTAAGCGGAAATTTCAGTTTTTGGGGATTTTTTTACGAGAGGATAAACATCTTGCCTGGCAGCTGGCGCACGATCTTTTTGACTTCTATTTTAACCTTGTTGACTGCCCATCACTGATATTAATTACATGAATGTAATTGCCGGCATCGCTATACACAATTTTATTTTTGTCAAACGATAGTTTCATCGTCTCAATCGTCTCATAGGGAAAATCAAATAGTTTAGTATTATTGGACCCATCAATATTGATTTTATAGACCCCAGAATATCTATCAATATAAGAACCTTCGCAGCCAATATAGAGGATCTCTGAGTCAGAATAATTTTGGGGCGAGGTCCCATTGACTAACAACTTATGATTGGATCCATCCGAATTAATTAAGAATATTCGCGCCAGCATAATAGGACTGAAACGCACAAGGGAAATAAAATTTTGGTCCCGCCACGAAACAGGGCCAGCAAATATATAACCTAAAGTTGTACCTTCCTCGGCTTCAGAGGAGATTAAATTCTTGTCTGAGCCATCAATGTTGATTGTGTATAAGTTGATTATATTATCTTGTGAAATCTGATAAACTATTTTGTCCCCACTTGGCGACCAATCAAATTCGGTGGCATATTCAAGCGTAGCGCTTATATTGCCGTGATAGTCACTAACTGTAATCTCTCCTTCTGCTAGCCACGCAATCTTTTCTCCAACAGGTGAACAGCTTATCTTATCCGCAAATCCTGATAACTGGATCAAATTTTCTTCGTCTGATCCATCAGCTTCCATTGTTACAATATAGTATTCTACATCTATAATTACATTTGTTTCCCCCTCAAAGAATGAATAGGTTCTCTGGTAGGTTGTATCAACTCTGTTCGCAACAACTCTTCCATCTGGCATCCAATTAGGATAATAATATGAAGTGTCGGTCCAAATCTGTCCTGTTGTGGAAGAAGTGTTCTCAGAACACCCCGCAGAAAGCAATGCTATTATCAAGATTACTAATGCAATTGAGAAATATTGGCTGATTTTCATTATCAACGCTGTTTTATCATATCACTAAACAAATATCAAGCAAGGACAAACATCTTGCCTGAGAGCTGGCGCACGATCTTTTTAACTTCCAGCATCATGAGCAGGCCGGAGACTTGAGATATTGAAAGACCGGTATCAATTGAAATATTATCAATATATTTGGGTTCTAATGATAAAACCGACATAATCCTTTGTTCATCCTGAGGGAGATTAGAATAATCTTGAGTTCGGAGTTGGGAGCCTTGCCTGCCGGCAGGCAGGTTC
>JBDRNO010000090.1:0-26588 GCA_043811005.1 Bacteroidota bacterium
TATGAAATATATTTAATAGTTTCTTGTTGAAATGCAATATTTTAAAAAAAAGTAACATTTATTTGTAATATTTCGTTAAACTAAAGATAAATACGATCTAAACTCCCAAAATCAGCAGTTCGTGGTGCAAAATCCCACATTTATTTAAAATAGAGTTTTAAATAAATACCGCTTTTAGCGGGAAATAAATTTTACTAAACTTGATACAACTAGGCAATTGACAGTAGGCAATTTGTTATTTTTTTGCCAACTGCATACTGTCAACTGTCAACTTGTTTTTTAACATCAACAAAATTATCGATCCCGATATGTGTCGGGATTGGTAAGTTTTACTTTTATGAGCATTGTATCCAGTCTGTACGGTTGGGATTAATATTATGTTATAATTTTCTAAAAAATCTTTTTTGCATACTTTTTGCAATGGGGTTTTGGTACACTATGTATAACTTTATCAAACATATAGCCCGCCCTTTAATTATACATTCACTCATATATACGAAATGTATATGTTTATCAGGGATTTTTCTATCCATTTGCTTGATAACAAATATTGATGCACCTGCACAGGATTTCAAGTCGGAAAAAGAGTTAAAGAAAGAAGCCGGGAAACTTTTTGAAAATGGAGATTATATTGAAGCATACCCTCTTTTCTCGCAGTTGCTAAGTCTTTATCCAAATGATATAGATTACAATTACAAATTCAGTGTTTGCATACTTTTTGCTGATCAGGACAAAGAAAAAGCTCTGAACTATTTAAAGGATGTATCAGGCAAACCCAATTGCGACAAAAAAGCCTTCTATTATTTAGGCAGAGCTTATCATTTGAACTATCGTTTTAAGGAAGCGATACAAACATATCAGAAATTCAAGAAGAATGTCAGCAAAAAGGAAATCCTTGAGCTTGGTGTTGACAGGGATATTGAGATGTGCAATAACGGCTTGAAGCTTCTCAGAAAAAAGACCGATTTACTTGTTTTAGAGAAAACCGAGATTAAAGAGGGTGATTATTTCAGGTCTTATGATGCCCGCTTGTTCAAAGGAAAATTGCTGGTAAAACCCGATGATTTTAAATCCGAAATGGATATGGAAATGGAAGAAAGATCAATCATATTCCTTGGAAAAAACGCCAGCGTAATATACTATTCGAGTTATGGTGTGAATGGAGACAATAAAGATATTTACAAGGTTGATAAACTACCTGATGGAGACTGGAGCCGTCCCTTGCGCCTGAGCAATGTTATCAACACTCAATATGATGAAGATTATCCATTTATGCATCCTGACGGGAATGTCCTGTACTTTTGCTCAAAAGGACATAACAGCATGGGCGGGTATGATATTTTCAAAAGCATTTATGATTCAACTACCTACAGCTGGTCTGAACCGGTAAACCTGGATTTTGCAATTAATTCAACAGATGACGACATATTATTCCTTACAAACATTGATGAGAAAATAGCCTGTTTCTCCTCGAAAAGAACCAGCGTTAAAGGGATGATCACTGTTTATAAAGTGAAGTTAGAACGCTTGCCCGGAATTAAGGAAGTATTTGCTGTAAGTGAAGAGCCTGATATTTCTGATACCTCCCCTACCGGTACCGAGGAATCTGAACTATTGGCTTTGGACGAAATCAAAGAAGCAGCAGAGCTTAATGTCAATGCAACTGAAGAAGACCTTGCCATAGTCGCAGAACTTGAAAAGGAAAAACCTTATATTGAACCTGGTGTAAAATCTGAATATACTGAACCCAAATATGATACTGAGACTCCCGGCTTAAGAGAAGTCGAAACAGAAACCTACACCAACTTTTCAAATGAACAAATAATCAACACCGCTTATGAAAATGCCAAACTTGTCCAAAAAAAGTCAGAAGAATTGAAACAGCAAGCAGATATAGCATATTCAATTGCCGATGATAAAATGAAAATTTCTGCTGATAAAGCAAAAGAAGCTGAAGAAATATTATCCACTATTGAAAGCATTAGTGACGAAAACCAGAAACAAAAAGAAATAGAAAAAGCAGAAAATTTAAAAGCCGAATCAGAACAAGCCACAAAAGAAACTGAAGCCGCATATAACCTCGGTGAAACCCTTGAGACAAACGCGGATATAAAACGAGTAGAAGCAAAAACAGCTTTAAGTAAAGCCGAGGAAATAGAAAGATCAGTTAAGTCTAATTCTGTTGAGGAGTCAATTGTTATGCTTATCGAGCAAAAGGTGTTTGTGGAAAACAGCAATGAACAAACCACAGGGATAGAACAGGCAATCAGTGACATTAATAAACAAGCCGAACAAAAACAGATAGAATCTGACCAATCCTATGAAAAAATTCAATATATAGAAAGCGAATCCGCTGAAATTAAAAACGATATCGTTGCCTTCAAAAAACAAGCAGAAGAGACCAAGGATACACAGATAAAGCAGGAAATAATCCGGCAAGCAGAAGAGCTTGAACAAGAATTGGAAGAAAATGAAAGAGAAATTGTTATTACATATGAAAAAGCGAAGCAATTGGAAACTGAAGCCAGCGACTTACAAAAAGAAGCTGAACTGGTCCATGAGGTGTCAAATAAAATAAAAGAAAGCCCTGAACTGTCCTCCAAAGCTGCTGAAAAAGAAGAAGAGCCTGAGCTTGCATATGCAAGCGACAGATCACGGACAGAGCCAGATGAAGAAAAAACAATAGAACTACCTGTAACAATTACAGAAGAAATTAGTGATACAGATCCAAAAACAAGGGACGAAGAACCTGAGACAAAGGTAGAGAAACAAGTACAAAGGGATGAAAAACAAGTACAAAGGGATGAGGAACAATTGATAAGCGACCCGGAGACCACAACCACAACTTATGCCGAAGAAACGGCAAAGGAAGAAGATTTTGAAGAAAGTGAAGAATCCCCCCCAATGATGTCAAAGACGAAAAGCCGGGAAACACCCTTAATAATTGATGAAACTGATATTGAAACCTATTCTGGAACTGAGATTGAAGATGAAATATACCAGGCAGCCCGGTTGGAGGAAGAAGCCCAAAACTATGCTAAAGAAGCCCAGTCAATAAGGGAAAAAGCCGAAACTCTGGATGACCCCTATTTTAAAGAAAAAGCATTGAAAGAAGCTGAAAAATTTGAGCAATCCGCTCAACAAAAAGAGATAGCAGCTGCTGAAAGCCATGCCACAATAAATAAATATAAATACGAGGAAAATATAAAAGAATTATCCAGGGTAAAACCAGACACTTATACTGAACAATCACAGGAAGTTGTTTATGTGCAGGAATTGGAAACCGAGTCGGAAAACCTCTTTGAGCAAGCTAAGTTAGTCAGGGAAAATGCTCACTCAATTGACAATACCAAAACCCAAAAAGAAGAACTGCAAAAAGCCAACGACTTAGAATTCAAAGCCGTAGAAAAACAAAAGGAAGCTATCAACAAATACCAGTATGAGGAAAACAAAAGTGAATTATCACTGGTAAGTTCAAACAGGATTGTTGAGCAATATCAAGAAACCGAAAGTCCTGGTAAATCCAGCAAAAAACAGGAAACACCTCCTGAAATTGAACAATATAATGAGCAAATAGCTAATGTTCAAACACTGGGATCAGAATCGGAAGATCTCTTTGAACAGGCCCGGTCCGCCAGGGAAAATGCTGAAACTATTGATGACTCCAAAACACAAAAACAAGAGCTGCAAAAAGCCAAAGAACTGGAAACAAAAGCAATTGAAAAACAAAAAGAAGCTATTAGTACATACAAATATGAAAAAAATAAGCTCGTCTTATCCCGCGTAAGTTCAAGCGTAGAAGAGAAGCAACCTGAGAAAGGCAAAGATTCGCCCAAGTCTCTTAAAAAAGAGGAAACACCTTCTGAAACTCAACAACAGAGTGAGCAAATAAATTATGGTAAGTCTTTGGAAACCGAATCGGAATCCCTCTTTGACCAAGCCCTGTCCATCAGGGAAAATGCTAAAACAATTGATGACCCAAAAACACACAAACAAGAACTGCAAAAAGCCGACAATTTAGAAATCAAAGCTATAGAAAAACAAAAAGAAGCTGTCACTATATATTTGGAATCACTACCTGAAGAAGAACAACTTGTCTTGGCTGATATAACAGAAGAAATATTACAAGAAACTACAGAAGAACCTGTAACATATCCAACTACTGATACGGAAGAAGTATACGCATACAAAGAAAAAGAAAAGCCCGATGAAGAAAAGATCATAACCGAAGAATCAACGGTTTCAGACATGACCCCAACCAACCGGGAAGAATACAAAACACCTGAAGAAGATTCAGAAGAGATCACCCGGAAAGCTCCTGCTGAAAGCAAAAAATCCGAAGAACTGAGAAAGGAAAGCGAAAATCAAAGAGAAACTGTTCAAGCGCTCCTGGAAAAAATGGATACTATTTCTGACCCTGCTATACTGCTCGAAACACTCGATAAAGTGGAAGAGTTTGAAAAAATGGCTGATATAAATGAAGCAAAGGCAGATTCAATAGAATCCTTATATGTCGGTGCTGAAGATACTAAGGCATTGGCAATTTCAGAAGATTCCGAGAGCGAAACCTATTCACCGGAATTAGAAAAGAAAACAGAGATGAGGGAAATTGAAGACCAGTCACCTCAGTATTATCGGGATAATATACCTGCCGGCAGGGAGGAACCAACCTATAGGAGTGAAACCGAAACAGCCAGGATCAGCAAACCCTTTGAACCCGAACCTCAAGTTGATATAAAAGCGCCCCCCCCCCTCATTAATGATGTATTTGAAACTCCATCAGTTCCTGTTTATACTAAATCAAATCCCATTCCAGTTGACAAAAACCTGCCTGGTGGCTTACTCTATAAGGTGCAAATCGGTGCTTTCAGGAACCCGATTCCCCAAGACCTGTTTAAAGAGCTTAGCCCCTTAATGGGTGAAAATACACCAATGGGATTTATCAGATATACTGCAGGAATGTTTAAAACATTAAAATCTGCTAATGAAGCAAAGAAAACCATAAGGGGTTTCGGGTATAAAGATGCATTCGTAGTTACCTATTATAATGGCAATAGAATTACTTCCAAGCAAGCAATGGCACTGGCTGGTGAGGGTACAGCAGACCTGACTTCCCTTATTGAATACACTAGTTCAAGTAGTACAGGCAATGAAGCTACTGGCGTTACTGGCACCTCATCAGCACAAACTACCGACCTCAAAAACATTAAAGAACTTTTATACACAGTTCAGATTGGCGTATATTCAAAACCAGTTACATCAGCTCAACTCCACAATTTAAATCCTCTTTACACTTCAATCTCCCCTGAGGGATATATCAGATACTCTTACAGAATATTTGACGATCTATCTGTTGCCTCATCATCAAAAAACACTGTGGTTAACAAAGGTATAACTGATGCTTTTGTAACAGCTTATTATAATGGAAAAAGAATAAGCATCGAACAAGCAAAGGCATTGAAAACATCAGGCAGCAGCGAAATATTTGTTAGCTCGCCCATCGAACCCGAAGAAAAATATTCCACACCCGAAACTACCCCAAAAATTGATGAATTAGAAAATTTGTACTCTGATCTCACATATAAAGTTCAAATCGGCAAATTCAAGGATGAGGTTCCGGTTGAAAAAGCAAGTCTTTTCCTCGATATACAGAATCTGGGAATTGAACGTAATACGGATGAAAGCGGTTTTTCAATTTATACAGTGGGCTCTTTCATTGATTACAATTCTGCTGAAGAATTAAAAAATACAGTAGTAAAAAAAGGACTGAAAGAGGCTTTTGTAATAGCATATAGCGGAAATAAAATAATTCCTATAGAGGACGTAATCCGATATAAACTGGAAAGAGAAGAAAAAGGAACCACATTGATAGAAAAACCAGAAAGTGAAGCATTTGCAACGAACGAAGCAGCAGAAAGAAAAGCAGAAGAGGAAAGATTGGCTAATGAGACAGCAGGAAGAAAAACAGAAGAAGAAAGACTGGCTAATGAGGCAGTAGAAAAAAAAGTAGAAAAAGAAAGGATTGCCGGAGAAAAAGCAAAAGCTGAAGCCGAAGCTAAGGCAAGGGAAGAAGCACGCTTATTAGCAGCAAAAGAATCAAAAGAAAAAGCCATTGCAGAGGTGGAAAGATTGATAGAGGAAATAACTCAATCTTATGATAATGTTGAAATGCTTCAAAAAAGCGCAAAAGCTAAAATTAATGAAGCGAAAAGTCAATTATCAATAATAGAATCAGAATTTAATGCTACGGAAAAGAAATTAATAAATGAAACGCAAATACTCTTTTCAACTGATAATGCAGAAGAAAAATTAATTACCGTCATCAAGGGTGAAGAAGGATTTTTTAGATTTGAATACCTGCCGCATGAAAAAATAAAATTGAACCTTTTTAATAAAGAAAACGATTCATTGATGATAGCCATGCAAAACCAAGAAGGATTTTTTAAATTCGAATATCTGCCATTTGATGAAGTAAATATTTATTTGCTGGATAAATACTGGGATGAATTAAATATAAAATTCGATGATAAAGAAACCCGCCTATCTTCCAAAAACCTTTCTCCTGATATACTTGATATGTTATGGCTTTATTTAAAAGTAAAAGAGAATAAAATTCAAACAGCGGAAAAATCTATTCAGCAGGCACTAATTGAACACCAACAGGCAAAAACCACCTATGAGCAAGTTCAAAACCTTGAGCTTACAATGAACGAAATATTATCTAGTTCAGATTTTTCCGAACAAGAAAGAGAAAATTATTCACGCTTGATTTCATCCCTGCATTATGACGAAAGCTTGTTTCCCACAATGTCTGAAGCTGAACTAAATGCTTTGCAGATGGAAGTAAAGAAAAAGTATTCTGAAGCAGAAGAGTATCAAAATAATACACGCATCAAAACCGAAAATGCACATGCATTATTAGAAAATGCTGAAACATTTGATGATCAGACAATCAAGTTTTTAGAACAAGTTTTAAAAGACATTGAACAAACAAAACATCAATACAATACAGCCGAGAATTTACTGTATGAGTCAAAATACAAAGCATTATTAGCCGGCAATATAAAAGAATTTGTTGATGATCATTTGTTTGCTACATCCAATTACGATCATAGCTTATTGAAAAGGATGTCAGAATCTGAAGTTAAGGAATTGCTGCAATACATACAAAACAAATATAATGAAATTGCTACTTTGCAAAATGATGTCAGAAGCCATGTGGAAGAAGCAAATACCTTGTGTTATACTTTAAATGACGAAGAACATGACAAATATGCCAAGGAAAAAGAGCTTACAAAAATTGCAGAATTAATGGAGCAAGCCAAAACAAAAGACCAACAGGCAAAGAATAATTTTGTATTGGCTCAGAAACTCAAACAAATTGCACAGTATAAAATGCTTTTGGGTGGTCTTTCTACAACAAAAGTTAATAATTACATTAACTCAATTGAAACCGTATCATACAAACCTAATTTAATTAGTACCTTATCCGAAGCCGAAGCCAAAGAAATGCAGCAGGAAATACGTGAAGATTACACTTCGGCAGAAACGCTGCAGAACAGTGTAAGAAACAAATTGGATGAAGCCCGTAATATCCTATACAGTATTAAGATCATTGACGAAGAAACTATTGCCTTACTCGATGATGCTTTATGGAAAGTTGAACTGGTAAATTTTGCTTACCAGGATATTGAATTTAAACTATTTGATTCAAAATGTAAAATGCTTCTGGGTGCTTTTTCAAAAGATTACGTTGATAATTATTTGATCGCTACATCAAGCTATGATGAAAACTTATTAATAAAGTTATCCAAATCTGAAATAGATGATTTTCTGGGTCAAGTGCGAATTGCATTTAATAATGTAATAAAACTTGAAGATGCTGCTCAGGCGAAAATTGATGAAGGTAAAAGCATTATTATGAATGCAGAAAAAATTGAATATCCCGATGTGAAAGAGAAAGAAATTATAAGAGGAAAGGAATTAAAGACACAAGGCATTTTAGAAATGGAACAAGTAACTACTGCTGAAAAAGTTTTTGATAATATCTATTTAATAAATAAATACAAATTGCTTTTTGGAGGTATTACCGAAGAAGATGCAGATTTTCAGCGTTTAGAGTATATCCCTCAGTAATTTAATTTCAGACTTCTTATTTTGTATAAGTTATTGAATATCAGTTGTAAAAATAGTACCGGTGTAACGGTGTATTTACCATTTCTCACTCCGATCCTCAGATACTCCCATACTCCGATACTTCATCGCAAAGTAATAATAGACCATATCGTAAGTCTTATATCCTAATGAATAATTTAAACGGAAAAAAGAAGGTTCTATATCCAATTATTTTACTATTCTTCATCATCTCTTGCTCTAAGGTTCCTATCACAGGAAGAAGACAGATGAATCTGCTGCCTGAAAGCACGCTGATGAGTTTAAGCCTTACCAATTACAAAACATTCTTGTCGGAAAATAAAACTGTCTCCGAGACCCAGGCAAATACTCAATTGGTTAAAAAAGCCGGGAACAGGATTGCCAGTGCAGTTAAAAAATATATGAATGATAATGGTATGTCAAAAAGGATCAGGAACTACAAATGGGAATTTAATTTAGTTGATGATAATACCGTTAATGCCTGGTGCATGCCAGGGGGAAAGGTGGTTGTTTATACGGGATTACTTCCCGTTACAAAAAACGAAACCGGATTGGCAGTAGTTATGGGACATGAAATAGCACATGCAATTGGACGTCACGGCAACGAACGTATGAGTCAACAGATAATAGTACAGCTCGGAGGAATTGGCTTGTCTGTTGCACTATCGGAAAAACCCGAGCAAACTCAAAACATCTTCCTTCAATCTTATGGCGTAAGCGCTACTCTCGGTGTATTGGGCTATTCGAGAAAGCACGAAAGTGAAGCGGATAAAATGGGACTTGTTTTTATGGCAATGGCGGGTTATGACCCCCATGAAGCAGTTGCATTCTGGGAAAGAATGGCAAAATCAGGAGGAGCCAACTCCCCGCAGCTCCTCAGCACTCACCCCAGCGATGAAAAAAGAATAAACGAGATCAAAGAGTATCTTACTGTTGCTATGACATATTATAAAAAACCATAACAAATTGTAACTAATCAGTATAATTGATGTTAATATGGAAACTGTTAAAAACGGTTAACATCAGTTAATATAGGTTAATATCGGTTACTTTTTCATTTACTTAGTTATGAAAAACAAAGAAACATATTACATAAAAGTATATTTTTGTTATAAAGCAGTACAGATATCAACCGTTGTTAACTGTTATTAACTATTATTAACTGTTATTAACCAATAATAAACTTTTTAATAGAATATCCAAACTGATTAGTTGCAAAATTTTGTATTCGTAATTCGAAAATCGTGAATAAAATGACTTTAACCGTTATAATAATACTTATCTCATTGGGATTAATATTGATGCTCCTTGAGATACTGGTCATCCCGGGAGGTATTGTCGGAATTATCGGACTGGGGCTGACTATCGCGGGAGTATGGTGTGCATATGATCTTGGCACTGCAACTGGTAACTATACACTTTTAATTACTTTACTAATTTCAGGAATGTTAATTTACTACTCATTAAGATCAAATACATGGAATAAATTAATGTTATTGACAACAATTAAAGGAAAAGTTAATACTTTTGACGAAAATTTGATCAAAGAAGGAGATACTGGGATTACCATCTCCAGGTTAGCTCCAATAGGAAAAGCTTCAATTAATGATAACTTTTATGAAGTTCAATCAGTTACTGATTTTATTGATGAAAATAAAGAAATCAAAGTTGTGAAAATTGAAGGAAGTAAAATATTTGTTAAATTAAAGAACATACCTTCAAAATAAGGATTTTAATATGTTTCAAAAATTATTTACAACGGCACGTGCTGGCAAAACCTCATCGGTCTCCGATACAGATCAATAATAAACAACCTAATCGGTGTTAAATAAATCAATAATTCAACAAATCAAAAAATCAAAAAATAAACTAACATGGGAACAAGTATAGGATTACTCATCGCTTTTGCAGTAGCGATAATAGTCGGGTTATGGATACTATTGTATTTCATACCCGTAGGACTATGGTTTCAGGCATTATTATCCGGTGTCAGGATATCATTATTGCAGTTAATATTGATGCGCTGGAGAAAGGTGCCCCCCACCCAAATTGTCAACCCGTTAATAAACGCACGAAAAGCCGGGCTGGCAACAATGAACATGAACGAGCTTGAGGCACATTTTTTAGCAGGTGGAGATGTGAAAACCGTAGTAAAAGCATTAATATCTGCCGACAAGGCAAACATCGGGCTGGATTTTAAAACTGCATGTGCGATAGACCTTGCCGGCAGGGAAGTCTATGAGGCGGTGCAGATGTCTGTCATTCCCAAGGTGATAGACACACCCCTTGTTACCGCTGTCGCAAAAGATGGTATTCAATTAATTTGTAAGGCAAGGATTACCGTCAGAACAAATATCAAGCAATTGGTGGGAGGTGCAGGGGAAGATACTGTTTTAGCAAGGGTAGGCGAAGGTATTGTATCCTCAATCGGCTCAGCTACTAATCATAAAGCCGTTCTTGAAAACCCCGACTCTATCTCAAAACTCGTGCTTGCAAAAGGACTGGATGCAGGTACTGCTTTTGAGATACTCTCAATTGATATTGCAGATGTTGATATCGGGAAAAATATAGGAGCCGTACTTCAGACCGACCAGGCTGAGGCAGACAAGAGAATTGCACAGGCAAAAGCCGAAGAACGAAGGGCTATGGCTGTTGCACTTGAGCAGGAGATGAAAGCAAAAGCGCAGGAAGCAAGAGCAAAAGTTATTGAAGCAGAAGCTGAAGTTCCTAAGGCAATGGCTCAGGCATTCAGGGAAGGAAACCTCGGCATTATGGACTACTACAGAATGAAAAACATTGAAGCCGATACCGGAATGCGCGATTCCATTTCCAAACCACCTCAGAAGCCAAGTGGAAAATAAGGGTATCAGCTCTTAAAAATCAAAACTTACCATCCGCCAGCTGGCGGACGATAATTTTGTTGGTGTTAATAGACAAGTTGACAATAGGCAGTTGGCAAAAAAAACAAATTGCCTACTGCCTATTGTCAATTGCCTACTTGTATAATATTTAATAAAATTTATTTCCCGCTAAAAGCAAATTCATTTTTAAAACTTGTTTTAAATAATGATGTGAAATGGCCAGGAGTTATACCTGGATCTCTGAATTTTCAGTTCCGTGTATTTACTACCTTTGCTACCTTTCCAAAATAATCACTTTATCTTAATTTTTTAAATCTATATCCTTTTTTTATATATTTGCAATTAATCACAAATATATAAATCAAAAATCCTATAATCTTAAATAATTGCACCCGTAGCTTAATCTGGATAGAGCATCTGACTACGGATCAGAAGGTTGAAGGTTCGAATCCTTTCGGGTGTACAAGAAAAAAACATTTAACATTGTAAATTTATTAAAAATCATGAAAAAAATTATTTATCTAATTGGTTTGACGCTATTGCCCATGATCTCAAATGCGCAATCAAATTTCATTAACTGGGAAAAATCATTCGGGGGTTCGATGAATGATGGCGGTGCTTATGTGGAACAAACAATTGATGGCGGTTTCATCATTGGCGGATATGCTTATTCGGATGATGGAGATGTCAATGGTCATCATGGCTATACATCCGAAGCAGATGGATGGATCGTCAGGCTCAATTCGTACGGTGATACTCTATGGACCCGGTCGCTCGGAGGAACAAAAAATGATTTTATCTCCCAGGTAAAGCAAACACCTGATGGCGGGTTTATTGTTGTAGCTTATTCCAAGTCGGATGATGGTGATGTTACATTACATCATGGCTCTCAATGGTATTATGATGCATGGATCGTTAAATTGGGAAGCTCGGGGAATATTGAATGGGAAAGATCCTATGGCGGTACGAGTGACGACTATGGTATTTCAATTGATCTTTCAGACGATGGTGGTTATATCGTTGGTGCAGCTTCAAGTTCAACTGATGATGATGTGTGGGGTAATATCGGAGGAATGGACTGCTGGGTGCTAAAACTGAACAGCACCGGAGACACTATCTGGACAAAAAATTATGGCGGGACTTCAAGTGAATATATCGAATCAATAATGGCAACAAACGATGGGGGATATGTCTTTGCCGGTGAATCAAATTCAAGTAACGGTGATGTAACTAGTAATAACGGAGCTTCCGACTACTGGATAGTAAAATTGGATAGTCTCGGAAATATACAATGGAAAGGATCTTATGGCGGTTCATGGTATGACGAGATACGTTCATTGGAACAAACCAGTGATGGCGGTTATATCGCTGCCGGATTTACCGCTTCCTTTGACTTTGATGTAACCGGAAACCATGGAGGCTATGATTACTGGATAGCAAAATTCGATAGCACCGGTGATACTTTATGGACTAAAACCTTTGGAGGGACCAATGATGACCTGGCTTATTCTATCAAACAAACCTGTGACCAGGGTTTTATCATTGCAGGCTACTCATATTCAGATGACGGGGATATAACAGATCACCATGGTTCAACCAGCTATACTGATTCCTGGTTAGTTAAAATAGATAACCAGGGAAACCTGGAATGGTCTCAATCTCTGGGAGGTACCGATATGGATGAGGGATCTTCAATAATACAAACACCTGACGGCCAGTATGTTATAGCATGTTATTCTAAATCATCAGATGGGGATGTAACAGATAACAATGGTGGTTATGATCTCTGGATTGTAAATATGGCAAGTAACAGGGTTACTCCTGAAATCTGTTTGGTAACCGTAGATTCCGCAACAGGCAAAAATTTGATAGTGTGGGAAGAAACAGCTTTCCCGGCAGTTTCCTATAACATCTATAAAGAGGGTTATATTGCCGATGTATATGATTATATTGGAACCGTATCTTTCGATACGCTAAGCATATTTATAGATGCCGCTTCAAACCCGGCTCAAAAATGCAACAGGTATAAGATATCTACCATTGATTCCTGTGGCAACGAATCGTTGTTAAGCACCGAGCATAAGACCATGCACCTTAATGCTAACCTAAGCGTAAACAAAGATTTCGTAAACCTGATATGGGAAAACTATGAAGGTCTGTCTTTCAGTACTTATCACATTTATAAAGGCACCTCATCCGTCACCATGGACTCGATTGATGCGGTTCCCAACAACATTTTTTCTTACACTGACTCTATAACCATGGATACTGCCGCCCTGCATTACTCGATCGTTGTGGTCCACCCCACAGGCTGTACGGCTACTATCAAAGCAAAAAACTATAATTCATCCAAGTCCAATACGCAATCAATTGCCGGACTGGAGGCATTATCAGCATCTGCCACAACCACCAATGCCACATCAGGTAACTGTGACGGAACGGCAATCGTTACAGCAAACGGAGGAACATCTCCATATACATACCTGTGGGATGACCCTGCCAGCCAAACAACCTCCACAGCAACCGGTTTGTGTGGAAATACAACATATACCGTTGCTGTAACTGATGCAGGTGGAGATGCAACTAGCACAACAGTTTTCATAGGCGAAACAACGGGTATCACTCCGCAATCTTTAATCCGCAATCCGCAATTAATAGTATATCCGAATCCAAGCAGAGGGGTGTTTACATTACAAATTATTGATTCACAATTTGCGATTTGCGATTATATTATCTATGATGTTTTAGGAAGGGAAATAATTAAATCTAAAATCTTAAATCATATATCTGAAATAGATATGTCCGCCTATCCAACGGGTATTTATAACTTGCTCATAATAACAGAAGAAAGGATTGTAAATAAAAGGATAGTTATAGAATAACATTATGTAAAGACGCACGGCCGTGCGTCTCAAAGCACGACAGTGCGTCTCAAAGCACGACAGTGCGTCTCAAAGCACGACAGTGCGCCTCAAAGCACGACAGTGCGCCTCAAAGCACGACAGTGCGTCTCAAAGCACGACAGTCCGCCTCATTCAAATCAAAAATAATCCAATTTCAAAAATTTGAGTAAGAAAAGTATTTTATAGTGAGAAAACGATCGAATCGTTGAAAAGAAATTATTATAAAATTTGATTTTTTAAAAATATTCCTTTATTTTAGCACATTAATTAATCTTATACTGTATAATTATGAAAAAGTTAATATTTACACTCAATTCCATCCTGATCATTTCTCTTTTTGCATTTACCCGGTATTCCTCAGCTCAGCAAATTGGCTTAATTAACAAGGATGGAGCTAAAGAAACCCAAATAGAATTGGTTTCAAGCAATCCTAATTCAACGATCATCAAATTTAATGTAAACGGCTTTGCTAAAAAGCCCGTAACAACGGGGAAGGGAGCTGCATATATTATTAAAACAGATAAAGGCACCCCCATTCTTAAAGCAGGTGCACCTGATCTTAATAAGTTAACGGCTTCGATCATTATTCCCGATAAAGCTAAAATGAATGTTGAGGTTATCTCTTCTGTTTACACTGATTATCAAAACATAGACATCGCGCCCTCAAAGGGAAATTTGAAACGGAATATAAATCCTGCTACTGTCCCCTATACTTACAGTGCTATTTACCAGGAAAACCGGTTTTTCCCTGCAAAACTTGCCGAGTTGAGAAAGCCGTATATTCTACGGGATTTCAGGGGACAAACAGTCATTGTTTACCCGTTTCAGTACAACCCAGTTACAAAAACCCTAAGGGTTTACAATGAAATTACAGTAAAGGTAAAGGTCATACCAAAAGCTAATGAGAGTGCCAATCAATTTAATAGAACCAAACCATTAAAGAAAATTCAAACTGACTTCAGAAAAATATATGATGATCATTTCCTGAATTATCAAGCAGCAAGTTTAAAATATACTCCTGTTGAGGAACAGGGAAATATGCTGATAATTTGTTATGGTTCTTTTATGAGCGACATGCAACCATTTATTGATTGGAAAAAACTAAAAGGCATCCCTGTTGAGATAGTTGATGTGGCAACAATTGGTGGAGCAACTGCCATTAAGTCTTATGTTGCCAACTACTACAATACCAATGGACTAACTTTCCTGTTATTAGTAGGCGATGCTAGCGAGGTTCCAACATACCCTTCATCAAGCGGAGATTCCGATAACAGCTATGCTTATATCTCAGGCAGTGATTCATATCCCGAATTATTTGCGGGAAGATTTTCTGCTGAGAATACCACGCATGTTCAAACTATGGTAACCCGTACTATTAATTATGAAAAGTATCCCCCTCAAAGTGGAAGTTGGTATAACACAGGCGTTGGCATTGCTTCTGACGAAGGACCTGGAGATGACGGAGAAATGGATTATGAACATATACGTAATATTAGAAGTTCCTTGTTGGGTTATAATTATTCTTCCGTGCATGAATTATATGATGGCAGTCAAGGAGGGCAGGATGCTGCCGGAGACGCAACAAACACAATGTTGTCCAATATTGTTGAAACCGGAATTAGTATCATTAATTATACAGGACATGGCGGTCAAACTTCATTCGTCACTACCGGCATGGATAATAACGATGTTAATAATCTCACTAATGTGGATATGTATCCCTTTATCTTTGCCGTTGCTTGTGTAAATGGAGATTTTTCGACCGGAACTTGTTTTGCTGAAGCATGGCTAAGAGCTACACATAATTCAACAGGTGAACCCACAGGAGCCATTGCTACTGTAATGTCAACCATTAATCAAAGCTGGGACCCTCCGATGTCAGGTCATGATGAAATGAATGATATCCTTATTGAAAGCTATGGCAGTAACATAAAACGAACTTTTGGCGGACTTTCTATGAATGGTTGTATGAAAATGAATGATGACTACGGAGCTGCAGGAGATGAAATGACCGATACATGGACCATTTTTGGCGATCCGTCAGTCGTTATAAGAACAGATGTTCCTGATTCAATGACAGTTACGCATGATCCTACAGTATTATTAGGCGCCACTCAATTCCAGGTGCTCTGTAACACTGAAGATGCACTCGTCTCTCTAACTATTGATGGTGAAATAATTGGCACCGGTTATATAAATGGTGGGGTTTCAACAATTGTTTTCACTGCATTAAGTACGGTTGATACTTTAAAAGTAACTGTTACTGCCTACAACAAGGTTCCTTATTTGGGCGATGTACTTATTATTCCACCATCCGGTCCTTATATCCACTATTCATCCTGTATAATTAATGATATTTCAGGAAATAATGATAGTGATGCCGATTACGGGGAATCAATTGAATTAAATGTTACACTTAACAACGTGGGCATATCCACAGCAAATGATGTAAGTGCCGTATTATCAACAACCGATACAAATATTGTAATATCAGATAATTATCAAGACTTTGGAGATATTGTTGACGGAACCGGCTCAACTCAGGATAGTGCCTATTCCTTTACCATAGCTGATGACATCCCTGATCAGCACCAGGTTTTATTTGTCTTGGATATCAGTGACAGTGCATCAAACAACTGGACATCATCTTTCTCTATTACAGTTGACGCACCTGACTTAAGCTGCGGAAATATTATTATTGATGATACAGCCGGAGGTAACGGCAATGGCATATTAGATGATGGAGAAACTGCTGATATTATAATACTATCTTCTAATGACGGACACAGCGATTCGCCTGTTGCAGTTGGAACTTTATCTACAGGCAGTTCTTATATTACTATCAATAATAATTCTTGTAACTTGGGAACTATTGGAGAAAACGGAGGAACAGTGAACGCAATATTTAATATTACCGTAGCTTCTTCCGTTCCTCCAGGTACCAGTATAGACCTGATTTATGATGTTACAGCAGGTAATTACTCTGCTCAAAGAACCTATTATAAGACCATTAACTTGGTCATTGAAGATTTTGAGACAAATGATTTCTCTCAATTTGACTGGACTTTCGGAGGAAATGCACCCTGGTTTACAACTACTGAAAATCCTTATGAAGGTTCATATTGTTCAAAATCCGGAGCAATTGGTAATGATCAATCATCAGAGATAATAATAGAACTCAATGTGCTTGCAGACGATAGCATCTCATTTTACAAGAAAGTATCCTCAGAACAGGATTGGGATTTTTTGGAGTTTTACATTGACAACACAAAGATGGATGAATGGTCGGGTGTTATTGGATGGAGCAGGGAAGTGTATCCTGTTGCTGCCGGATTCCATACTTTCAAATGGGTTTACATAAAAGATACCTGGTATGAGGATAATGACGATTGTTCATGGATAGACGCAGTAGTGCTGCCTCCCTTTAATACATGGCAACCTCTTGCAACAACTATCTCCTTTAATAATGCAACATGCAATGATGACTGTGACGGTTCGGCTACGCTCACCGCAAGTGGAGGTACAACACCATACACATATTCCTGGGATGACAGCAACTCCCAAACAACAGTTACTGCCTCGGGTTTATGCGCAGGTGTATATAGCGTTACAGTTACTGATTCCACTGAAACAACATCTGTAGAAAATGTTACTATCTCCCAACCCAGTGCCATATCTATAAGTATAATATCTACAGATGCCACGGAAGATACTTGTGACGGAAATGCAACGGTATCAGTAAATGGCGGTACCCCCTCATACACTTTCCTGTGGGATGATCC
Source organism: Bacteroidota bacterium (assembly GCA_043811005.1). Taxonomy (GTDB): domain Bacteria; phylum Bacteroidota; class Bacteroidia; order NORP154; family NORP154; genus JBDRNO01. The sequence goes on from JBDRNO010000090.1 coordinate 17,701, forward strand.
TGACAGCCAGACAACAACCACTGCCACCGGCTTGTGCCCTGGAGCTTATATTGTGACGGTTTGGGATAATAATGGATGTTATGATTCAGCTTCTGTTACAGTGGATGAGATATCAACCATTGATGAGTTGCAGGTTGCAGGTTACAGGTTGCAGGTTTATCCTAATCCAAGCAAGGGGATGTTTACAGTTGAGTGGGATATAGAGGATATAAAGGATATAAGGGTGTTTAATATTTATAATCAGGAGTTAAAAAGAATGGTAATATCAAAAGGCAATGGCAGTAATAAAATGGAAATTGATTTGAGCAATTATCCTGCCGGCATTTATAACTTGCAACTAATAAGAGAGAAAGTTGTGATCAATAAAAAATTCATTCTTGAATAAAACGCACACTCAATTCTTATAATTAAAACCAAGACCTCACAGGTTTCTGAAACCTGTGAGGTCTAAATAGAAAACTCCATCAACTCTTTATAAAGCTCTTTAATGGGCAATCCCACAACATTAAAATAAGAACCTTCTATTTTTTTTATCCCTACAGAACCAATCCACTCCTGTATTCCATATGCGCCTGCTTTGTCGTAGGGCTTAAAATTTTTTACGTAATAAGTGATCTCCTGATTAGTTAGCTTTTTAAAATACACTTTCGTGACAACAAAAAATGATCTTGTCTTTTGCCTTGTCTTGAAGCAAACTCCCGTAATCACTTCGTGCATCCTGCCTGATAGCATCTCAAGCACCTGCACAGCTTCATCAAAATCAGCGGGTTTGTTAATTGTTTTATCATCTATCCAGACGATAGTATCGGCTGTTATTAGAAGTGTGTTTTTATCTAACTCATTCTCAAATGCATTGGCTTTCAGCTCGCATAAATAAAGGGCTATTTGCTCTCTTTTCAGATCAGAAGGATAATCTTCTCTTACTTTTTTAGTCCTGACATCAAATTTCAATCCCAGTGCCTTTAGCAGTTGCTGTCTCCTTGGAGATTTCGAGGCGAGGATGATCTTAAATTTTAATTTCAGAATTCCTGACTTGAAATTAATCATTAAGGTAAATTTAGTTTACAAAGAAAAACTCAATATGTCAATATTCAAAAAATCATGTCAGGAATTCTGAAATTAAAATATAATTAACCAACACCGTGTAGAGTATACCTGTGATCATAATTAATTTTGTTAATAAACTCGCAAAATGAAAATCTTTTTTCTCTTTTGCTGCCGCTAATTTATAAATCAATAATACAAGCGGTAATTGTATTGCTAACAGAAAATAAATGAATGTCTTAACATCATTCAAATGCGTTACCTGGATATACCCTAATAGAAAAATCGTTAATAGTATTAAAATCCACACCACAATTTTAGCATTTTGAAATCCATATATGATAGGTAAAGTGGTGCTTCCATAAGCCCTGTCGCCTTCAATATCTTCCATGTCTTTAATTATTTCACGTATCAGGGTTGTCAGAAAAGCAAAAACTGAAAAGCCAACTATCCAAACGAAAATGTAATTGAAATTTACATTGTTGGTAATAAGTATTTCCTTATACTGTTTTACAAGTAAGGGGATTTCATAAAGGCCTGCAACCAATGGCACTAATGCAACTAAAAGCGCTATCAATATATTTCCGGTAAGAAACTTATGTTTGAAAGATGTTGAGTAGAACCATAATGTACCTGCCCACATAATATGAATATACGCAAGTTCAATAAGATCCACTTGATATGCTATATAAAACCCAATGGCAATCCCCATGACGTTAAGAACGATGTGAGCAAAAATAGCAACCCTTCTTTTTATTGACTTGCCAACAATTACTCTGGAGGGATCGTTTTCCCTGTCAATTTTTGTATCAAAATAGTCGTTTATTATGTAACCGGCAGCTGCGACCATCGTTGTTGAAAGCACGAGCAAAAAAAAGTTGAACTCCCCGAATTGAAGTTCAAAATCATTGATCTGCAGCATGGGCTTTATTATACAAAACCTCATTAAGTACTGCGTTAATGCAATGATGAGCAGATTGGGTAATCGTATAAGCTTTATAAAAGATAGCATTAAAATTTATTTAACGAATCAGTTCTATTGATAAAGTTCTATTTTATTGAATAATGAACATTTGAACAATCGAATGATGAATAATAAATTTTTATGTTCGTTTATTCTAATAACACTATTTTTTTTCAGCAGTCTTTATGCTTGAAACGAAAATTGAAATTAACTCGTTACATTCGGTCAATGCAGGGTCAAGTTTCTGTTTCTATTCATAATTCATCATTCAAATGTTCATTATTCGATATTCAAATAGTAATATAAGCTATATTATGACTACTGATTAGTTGCAAAATTATATTCTTAAACAATCTAAAATCTCAAAACCAAAATCCCCTCACCATCCAAAATCCTTAATATCAAACCATTTTCCCTGCGCTTTCAATGTTTTCTCAACAATATCCCTTACACAACCTTCACCTCCTTTTATGTTTGAGATATATTTGGAAATTGCTCTTATTTCTTCAGCGGCATCACTTGGGCAGGTTGGAAACCCTACTTTCTGCATTATTTCATAATCTGGCATATCATCTCCCATATAAAGAACATTGTCAGGGCTGATACTGTTGGAAGTTATATACTCATTGTAAGCATCAATTTTATTCTCAACACCTAAATAAATATCTTTAATTCCCAGGTTGGTAAATCTCTTTTTAACGGCTTCTGATCGTCCACCTGTAATAATTGCTGTTTTATACCCTTTTTTGACTGCATACTGCAAAGCATACCCGTCTTTTATATTCATTCTCCTGACCACATCACCCGATTGAAGCATCATCACGCTCCCGTCAGTTAGAACTCCATCTACATCAAATATGAATGTTGTGATGTTTTTTAGAAGTTTTGTTAATTGCTTCATAATATAAATTCGCGTTTCTGGTCGAAGTTGAATTATCTCATCAATCTATTTCTCAGTTTATCGGTTATCAGTTATCGGTTATCAGTTATCGGTTGTCGGTTAATCAGTTTGCCGGATTTTTTGATAACATTTTTGGGAAGTAATTACAACCAGTAGCCAGTAACCAGTAACAATTATGGTTTACGAAACTTTTATTAAAATTTTATGCCAAAATTGGCAAAAATTTGACATTTTAGGTACTAATGCTTTCACTAATCAATTTATACATTTCTCTATATTCAGGCAATTCCGCTAAATACTCAAGATGCTCCACCATTATCATCTGATCTCCCCTTATTGCAGGTCCGGTTTGCATATCATTGGGACTGTTATTCTCAATCTTATTTGCAGTTTCTATTATTAAGGGTTTTAGCATATCAAAAGGAAGATTCCCTTTTTTTAGGATATCTTCTGCAACAGCATACATGTGATTACTGAAATTACAGGCAAAAACCGCTGCAAGATGCAATAGCTTCCTTTGTTGTGTGTTGATCAAATGTACATTTTCTGAAATTGATCCCGCCAAATTTAATAATATGTCTTCATTTGATTTATTATTGGCTTCAATGCATATCGGGATATTTTTAAACAGTAGAGACACGCTGCAGCGTGTCTCTACAACATTTTTTGAAAATGTTTGAAGCGGATAAAATACGCCAATATTTTCAGAAACATCCTTTAGAACATCAATTGAAATAGTTCCGGATGTGTGGACAATCAATCCGTTTATTTGTAGAGATGTTGCATCCGCCAGTTGACGAACAAGTTGCAACGTCTCTACAACAGTAGTGATAGCCCCATCTTTAACAGCTATTATGTATATGTCAGCCCCGCTTGTAATTTTTTTTATATCATTAGTATATTCAGTAGCTAATCTCCCGGCTAATTGACTGGCAGACCTCTCAGTACGACTAAATACCTGAACAATATTATACCCTGCCTCTTTCAATGCCATACCGAGATGTGTGGCTACATTACCTGCACCGAGCATTACAATATTTTTCATCTGCCTGCCATCTGTTGCCATAGCTTATTAATTGTATCTGAATTTCAAAGAATGCTTTAGTTTTATTTGTGAAATTATGGTCTTATGAAATGCAATTATCTAATTTTTCCAATTAAATTTAGCGAACAAATTTAAAAATTACAGTTAAAATTCCTTAATTATCTTTTTTCAAAAGAAAAAAGTTAAACATAGAAATCCTTTACTTAATCTTATACATTTCAAATTTAATAGAAATTTTAAATTTAACATAGAAAAATTTTTCTTATTAATAAATAAAATTTATATATTTGACACATAATAAGAAGCAACCTTTTTTAATAAAAACCTCATAATAAAAAAAACAAAACTTTGTAACTTGATTAAAAAAAATTTATAGTCATGAAAAAATCAAATGTATGCACTTTTTTATTAGCCATTGTTTTCTTTTTAGGGTTAACTATCAATTCAAATGCCCAAATCAGCGAGGGCGGAACCCCACCAAGTTTTAATCCTGGTAAAAGCATATCAGGCGATTATGAATTACAAGAGTTTCGCAAACCTGATATGGCTCAAATTATACTGGAAGATGGTGATCCCATTAAAGACGGAACACTGCAAAGAATAGCAGTCTCAATTCCGGTTAACTTAAGCATAGCAAATTCCGGAACCTGGACAGACTTGCCTGATGGTGGCAGGATCTGGCGGTTAAAGCTGAAATCAGAAGATGCTTTAGCGCTTGGTGTTTACTATGATGATTTTTGGTTACCCGCAGGCGGAAAGCTTTTTCTGTACAATGAAGATAAAACCCAGGTAATTGGTGGCTATACAGAATATAACAATCCGGTAAGCGGTCTGTTTGCTAATGAATTGATCCAGGGAGAAACAGTTACACTTGAATATCTTGAACCTGCTAAAAAAACCGGCAATGCAATTATTAGCATTTCAGAAATTGCTTATGCATATAGAAACGTTAATTTCCTGTTTATGAACCTAAAAGATTTCGGTGATGCAGCTTCCTGCGAGGTAAATATTAATTGTTCGCCTGAAGGCAATAATTGGCAGGATGAAAAAAGAGGTGTTGCCAGGATTTTAATAAAAACGGGAGCGTACTATGGATGGTGTTCCGGTTCCCTGGTAAATAATACAGATGAAGATTGTACACCTTATTTCTTAACCGCATTCCATTGTGGCGATGGCGCCAGTACATCAGACCTTAATCAATGGACTTTTTATTTTAATTATGAAGCATCCGGCTGTTCTAATCCAGGGTCACAACCTTCTTCTAATACTATGACCGGTTGCTCAAAAAAAGCAGAGGGTGATATAAGTGGTGGTTCAGACTTCTACCTTGTTGAATTAAATAACATTATTCCTGATTACTATAGCCCCTATTACAATGGATGGAATAGAGTAAATACCGGTAGTACCAGTGGTGTAAGCATTCATCATCCTAGTGCAGATATCAAAAAGATTTCAACTTATTCTTCTACACTTTCATCTTCAAGCCCTAATATTGGTGGTAGCCAAATGGCTTCGGGAGCTGCCTGGCGGGTTAATGGCTGGGTAGCAACTACAAACGGACAAGGTGTATCAGAAGAGGGTTCTTCCGGTTCCCCTATTTTTGATAATAACGGTAGAGTTGTCGGAACCCTATCCGGAGGTAGTTCTGACTGTTCTACACCCAGTTACCCGGATTATTATGGGAAATTCTGGTATCACTGGGATCAAAACGGTGGATCAAGTACAGTACAGCTTAAACCCTGGTTAGACCCAGGTAATACCGGTGCCAACACTTTAAGCGGGACTAATCAACCTTGTGGCAATAATCCTCCTGTTACAGATTTTATTGCCAGCGCTACACTAATGCTTGTAAATGACAATATTGATTTCACAGACCTTTCAAGTGGCGCTACATCATGGTCCTGGACATTTACCGGTGGCAATCCTGCTTCATCAACTCTTCAAAATCCTGTTAATATTCAATATACTTCTCCGGGATTATATACAGTTTCTTTAACTGCTACTAATACTAATGGCAGTGATACTGAAACAAAAGTTGATTATATTGAAGTGGTTAACGCTTTTACCGTATGTGATACATTACATTATCCATTACCCGGAACTCCTACTTTATATGGAGTCGCTGCTCCTGAAAGCGGTTATCTTTTTGGTAACAACTCCTATGGAGATGAAGTCAAAGCCGATTATTTTGATTCTTATGTGGGTTTTGATCAAATTGAAAGTGTACTTATTTGGTTTGCCGCAGCAACAATTTCCGGAGGCGGGGAAAATATAGAAATCGCTGTTTGGGATGATTCCGGGGGTTCTCCAAATACTCAGATAGGCAGCAAAACAATACCTTTAAGTGATATTGTTAATGATGTTAATAGTAGTTCTTTGACTCATGTTGTGTTTGATACTCCAATTGCTATTTCAGGGCCATTTTATGTGGGTGTTATTTTACCGGCAATTGCCGGTGATACGGTAGCAATTGTAACAAATGCTGATGGAGATACCAATCCCGGTACTTCATGGGAACGCTGGAGCGGTGGTACCTGGTATTCAGTTATTAATGCCTGGGGAATTAATATACAAAGCGGTATTTGGCCGGTTGTGTGTCCTAATGCTCCTAATACTCCACCGGTTGCAAACTTCTCTGGTTCTCCTTTAATAATATTTGTAGATGATTTTGTTGACTTCACAGATCAATCAATTAACTCACCTACATCCTGGAATTGGTCATTTACCGGTGGTAATCCTTTTTCATCAACTGTTGAAAATCCTGCAAATATTCAATATACCCTTGCCGGAACATTTGATGTTTCATTAACTGCTGCTAATGCTTATGGTAGTGATAATGAAACAAAAACCAATTATATTGAAGTAGTTGAACATACCTGTGAAAATGTTGCACCGGATTACACTATGGGCTTTGAGGCAGGCGAGGATCTATTTGAATGGAAAATCGAAAATTCAAATGGTGATAATACTACATGGGCAATATATAGTGGTCTGCCAAATTCCGGCACTTACTCTGCTCTTAATATGTGGAATAATGATGCTGTAACAGCGGCAGATGACTGGATATTTACAAAATGCCTGGAACTGAATGCCGCTAATAGTTATGAACTTACTTTCTATTACAGATGTGGCGCTTCCGGAGGTACTATCTACCCTGAAAAATTAGAAGTAAAGATTGGAAATGATCAACTTTCTACAGCAATGACACAAACAATTATTGACCTGGGACAATTTTCCGATACAATTTATCAACAATCAGTAAATACCTTTTCAGTGGGAACAACAGGGCAATATTATATTGGCTTCCATGCATACAGTGATGCTGATCAGTACTTTGTTGCTCTTGATGATATAAATATAGAAACAAGCTCCTCCGCTGCTCCTGTAGCAGATTTTACAGCATATAATACGACCGTTTGTGCAGGTGATGTAATCTCATTTACAGATATTAGCACAAATGTACCTACTTCATGGTCATGGACTTTTACCGGAGGTACGCCAAATTCAAGTACTGCTCAAAATCCTACCATAACTTATAATACACCTGGCACTTATACGGTTACATTAACTGCTGCTAATACTTACGGTAGTGATGTAGAAACAAAAACAAATTATATAACTGTTACAGCCGCTCCATCCATTAATCAAATAACAACAATAGATGCTTCTTGCGGCAATGCCGATGGACAAGCTACGGCAACTGTTTCTGGTGGCACAGCACCATACACCTACAGTTGGAGCAGTGGATGTTCTGGTTCTACATGCACCGGCTTATCTGCAGGCAGTTATTCCCTCACAGTTACCGATGCCGGTGGATGTACAAATACTTCCACATTTTCCGTTAATGATGCCAATGCACCCACTGCCACAATAAGCATAAACACTGCTATCACCTGTAATGGTAACTGCAATGGCAGTCTTACTGTTACTGCCACCGGTGGTACAGGCGCTTATACTTATTCATGGAACACCTCCCCCGTACAAAACACAGCAACTGCTACCGGTTTATGCGCTGGTTCTTATAATGTTACTGTAACAGATGCAATTGGTTGTTCGGTTGTCCCTAATTACACACTTAGTGAACCAACTGCACTATCTCTTTCTACCGGTAGCGTTGATGCTACCTGCGGCAATGCTGACGGACAAGCTTCAGTTACTGTTTCCGGGGGTACAACACCATACACCTATAATTGGAGCAATGGATGTACAAATCCTACATGTACCGGCTTATTAGCCGCCAGCTATTCCGTTACAGTCACTGACGGCAATGGTTGTACCGCTTCTGGTAATACAACTGTTAATGCATCAGGTAGTATTACAGCTACTATAAGTGCAAGTACAGATGCTACATGTAATGGTATTTGTGATGGTACAGCAACTGCTTCCGGATCTAACGGAACTGCTCCTTACACCTATTCATGGAATACCACACCTCCTCAATCGGCTTCAACAGCAACAGGTCTCTGTGCCGGAATATCATATACGGTATCAGCAACCGATGCCAATGGTTGCTCTGCTACTGCTTCTGTATCTGTTTCAGAACCAACTGCAGTATCTCTCACAACCGGCAGTGTCAACTCTACATGCGGTAATGCCGATGGAGAGGCATCCGTAACTGTTACAAGTGGCATTACACCATATACCTATAGTTGGAGCAATGGTTGTACCAGCTCAACATGTACCGGATTATCTTCAGGCAGCTATTCTGTTTCAGTCACTGACGGCAATGGCTGTACAGCTACAGACAATGTACCGGTAAATGATGAGGGTGCCCCCACATTAAGTACAACAAAAACCGATATAACTTGCTATGGCGATAATGATGGAACGGCAACTGTTACCGCATTTGGCGGAACAACTCCATTAACTTATCTTTGGGATGACCCATCGGCACAAAATACAACAACCGCTACCGGCTTGGCTCCCGGAACATA
>JBDRNO010000091.1:0-26853 GCA_043811005.1 Bacteroidota bacterium
TCCATGCTTCATCATTTTCATAATTAAAACCAAACCTGTCCCATTGCGGATATATCCCTGTATCCATATTTACACGAATGACCAACTTTGGAGTCTTTTTCAGAATTTCAGCAAGCTCGATTATCATATATAATTCGTCAAAATGATCAACATGAATTAACGAACCGTTTTTAATAGCTCTTCCCAAATCTTCTTTACTTTTATCCGGTCCGTTGAATATTATATGTTTTCCTTCAACTCCGTTTGCAATTGCTTTATCATATTCAAAACCGGAAACTACCTCTGCCCAGGAACCCAGGTTATGGTATATTTTACATATTGCATCAAGATAATTTGTTTTATAAGACCACGCAAACTGGAACTTGGGATATCGTGTTGTGAAAGCTCTTTTAGCTTCGTTGTATGTTTCTCTTATTGTTTTTTCAGAAATTGCAAAAACAGGCGAGCCATATTCGGAAATGATGTCTTTTACAGCAATCCCATCAATATGAATAATTGCCTGTGTCTGACTTTTCATTCCAAATTTGTCGGGCATACCGGCATTTATCTTGTTTATTATCGGACGTTCATATCTTAATTTTTTCATCGTTTCAATTTTAATAACTTAAAAGTCAAGTTTTGACAAATTTTAGTAAAATATTTATCTTGAATATATTAATCCTTTTCTGGTTGTGCCTGCCCAGTTGTATGTCGGGGGTTCGCCCATGTTATGGTTATACGCTTATTTACAATTCACCATTAATTGATAATTTTTCGAATTGAGAAATGTCACCAATTAAATCATAAGAATATCGGATAAACATTTTTCCTGTTTCATAAGTATTAAATGGCTTTACTTTTATGCTCATTGCTAATTTCACAAGCGCTTCGGGTATATTTTGTCCGGCAGCAACTGCAAGATAAACCCATGCAGGGATTCGCGGATTAATTTCAACTATATAATATTCGTTATTTTTTGTTTTTATTATCTCTAATTCCATTCCGCCCTTCCATTTTGTGTTTTTTATCAATTTACGGGTTAATTCCAATATTTTATTATCGTCTATGGTTATCCCCCCCCATGCTTTTCCTTTATCTGTTATGTATTGTTTTCGCATTGGAACCGCCCCAATAGTATTCCCCTTTCCATCACCTAAAGCCACAACATTAACCTCTGTTCCTTTTACAAATTCCTGGATAACGATTGGCACACCCCATTTTGCTGAAATTGTATTAAAATAGCTAATTACCTGTTCATTGTTGTTGGCTACATAAGCATCGTAAAATTTGCCTTTTACCAATAAGGGATAAATAAAATCATCTTTCAATTGTTGAATATCCCTAATGCTTATAATAGTTTTACTAAAAGGAACATTAATGTTGTATTTTTTTCCAAATTCAGGAAGATTGGCTTTATGGCGTTCTTCAAACTCTTCAAGACAGGGCAAGAAGGTTTTTATTCCCATATCTTCCAACTTCTTTTCCGACTTCATAAACGTATAAAGCTCTGAATCGAAGTTTGGAATTAACATATCAATATTTTCCTTAGCATTGATGTATGCAATACGCTGCATTAAAGCATCCGAACCCGTTGACGGATATGGAATTTGATATACTTTATCTGTAATATCAGGCATATAAATTCCGGGCTCAAGATTTTCATAAGCCAGCCCTATTATTCTTACATCAAAGCTTTTTGACTCCCTAATGCTTCTGATAACAGGCACACCAGGACCCGGATTGTCAGTGTTATTAAGTCCTGTAACTGCAATTGTAAGTTTAGTTTTCGTTGTCATTTTCAAATAAGCTGAATTGATTTAACATACTGATAAAATCAGAAAAATTTTTTTCAAATGTAATCGCATCAACATCATATTTGCCAAGAATGAATGATTGAATTTCATCCTTTTGTTTACCATCCTTTATCATTGATAACATTTCAGTTGCTATCGGATTTAGCGAAAATGAATCACCTGTATTAGGGTTAAAAATAAACCCGGTTTCACTGATTGCAATATTTTTTTTCAGCTTCATGATACATTGTTTTAAACGATAATTCTTTTTAAGCACATAAGTTGGACAAGCCAAAACCATAGAGGTTTAATGATTAAAATTACGCGAATCCTTGCTGTATCGTAATTCCAGTGCCTTTTTGTGAATATTGTGGCCAAATATGGCAAAAATTTAAGATGTAACAGCCTAAAGATTCGAAATTATCTTGTCCTTAGGATATTTCACGGAATACATCAACCTGAACTTTTTTGTTTCGGCAGGTGATAGCTTTATGGTCCATGATAATTTACCGGTTTCCTCATTATATTTTGCATCTGATGATTCAAGGAGTTCAACGATTATCTCTTTATCGGAAGATAAGGGTACCTGGTCATCAAACACAATTTCAATAGGGTCTTTCTTTGTGTTCCTGATGGATATCTCATAAGCATAAGTTTCCTTTTTGTTTATCCCGATAAATTTCTTGCTGGTAAAATCCTTGAGCTTCTCCCTGGTAATAACAATACTTTTATCCCTGCCAAATGAGAGATCTAATGTATCATTAATATTGCGTGTATTAATATATGATTTACCAATATAAGTGCCTTCAAAATATATGCTTGCATTTCCCGGCAGCAAATTGTAATCTTCCCAGCCAGTCACTTTGGCAAGGAGAAAAGCATCCCTGTCCAGTTTAGGAGCACTGTAATAGCTGAATAATGCAGGCAGGTGGTAATTTTGAATGTCAACAGTGTGTTTTTTTCCGTCAGCCGGTATGGAGTATGGTATCCCGATCTTAAACTCAATGTTTATTTGATTTTCTGTTACCTGCGTATAGTCAGCAGATGTTTCTGCCACAGGCATCTCCTCCTCCTCCCTGGCTAATTCTTCCATATACACGCCCATAGGCGCTGCTTCTTGTCTGGGTGCTTGAGTTCGTGCCCGTGTACCCAAAATGACCGGTTGGGAATATCGCAATACCCAAGGACTCAGCAGTGGTTTTGTGCCGCTTTGTGTTGGATTAACTGTGGACAGGGTGATATTTACATTACCCCAATCAACACCTGTGTTTTGGTAAACTTTTGCTTTATAGTTGAGCTTGACCGGGCTTTTGGCATCAACAGCCCGCAAGTCATAACAAGGCGTCCAACCTGCATCATAAACAAAATAACTTAAACTGAACTTAGCCGGTGTTCTCTCTTTTGCTGAAACACCTACGATAATTTCACTTGTAGACCTGTTCCTCTTAGCGTTAAGTGTTGTTAACTGTTTTTTGAGCTTTACAATCTCTTGATTGAGTTTTTTCTCTTCTGTTTTGGCTTTAAGTGACATGGATTTGATATCCGTTAATCTTTTCCTGAAGAGATCAGCCACTTCTTCCAGATCCACTGCATCCACACCTACCTCTTTATTTCCAATAGATTTGTTGGCAAGAAGCATGGATTCTTCTTCACTGTAAACTTTTTGCAGGTTTTGTTGAAATTCCAACTTCATGTTTAATGATTCCAACGAATCTTCAAGAGTAATTATCTCTTTGGGCTTTTCCTTTTCTTTCAGGTAATTTATCCTGTGTACTACTGATAAAATAGTAAAGTTGCCCTTGCCTTCTACCTGGATGCTGTTTTTATCAATATTAGGCGACAGATCATCAAAAAGCAAAAATGTTGTGCCAGTATTCAGGGTAGTATTTCCTGCACGGTTGATCTCCGCTCCATTTAAAAATACAGTTACTTCCTTAATGGTTGATTTTACGGGGTTTTCAGTATCCGCTGGCTTAGCTGTTGCTGATAAGCTTAATGCAAGTAATAGAAGTGTTGGATATTTCATGTTAATAGTAATTTTGTTCGATTGTTAGATTGTTCGATTGTTAAATGGTTATATAGATTCACTACTGTTCAAACGTTATTTAAACAATAGCAACTGATTCGGATTATCTGTCACTAAACTTTTGTAATCAATTTCCTGAAACGCATGTTGTTATACTTAAATTTCAGGCCCAGCTTTCACCAAAGCTTTACCTTTATCGTTGCCGGTATATTTTTTAAAATTGTTGATAAATCTTAAAGCCAGGTCTTTTGCTTTTTTTTCCCATTCTTTTGGGTCTGAATATGTGTTTTTGGGATCGAGAATGCCTGGATCAACTCCTGGAAGAGCAACAGGAACTTCAAGATTAAAAATCGGAACAATTTTAGTTTCAGCTTTTTCGATATCCCCATCAAGGATTGCATCAATTATGCCTCTTGTGTCTTGAATTGAGATGCGTTTTCCTGAACCATTCCAACCAGTATTTACTAAATAAGCTTCAGCCTTATACTGTTCCATTTTTTCAACAAACTCTTTTCCGTATTTTGTTGGATGAAGCGATAAGAAGGGTAATCCGAAACAAGGAGAGAATGTGGGTATTGGTTGTGTTACACCTCTTTCAGTACCCGCTAATTTCGCTGTAAATCCAGAAAGGAAATAATATTGTGTTTGCTCAGGAGTTAACTTTGATACTGGTGGTAATACACCAAACGCATCAGCAGAAAGGAATATCACTTTTTGGGCGTGTCCTGCTTTAGATACTGGTTTAACTATGTTATTGATGTGATAAATTGGATATGATACACGAGTGTTTGCAGTAACAGAAACATCGTTGAAATCTATTTTACCATCTGCATCAAGAGTTACATTTTCAAGCAGAGCATCTCTTTTAATAGCACCGTAAATATCTGGCTCTGCTTCAGCATCAAGATTAGTTGTTTTTGCATAACAACCACCTTCGAAATTGAAAATTCCATTATCATCCCATCCGTGCTCATCGTCACCAATTAGTTCCCTTTTGGGATCAGTTGAAAGGGTTGTTTTTCCGGTTCCCGAAAGACCAAAGAAAATGGCAACATCTCCATCTTTGCCTTTATTTGCAGAACAGTGCATTGAAGCCATTCCACATAATGGCAAGTAGTAGTTCATCATAGAAAATATTCCTTTTTTCATCTCTCCACCGTACCATGTACCGCCAATTACTTGCATTGTTTCTGTTAGGTTGAACGCAATATATACTTCCGAGTTTAATCCATGCTCCTTCCACTTTGAATTACTAGTTTTCGAACCATTCATTACAACAAAATCAGGTTCACCAAATTCAGCCAATTCTTCTTGTGTCGGGCGTACAAACATATTCGTTACAAAATGTGCCTGCCAAGCTACTTCCATGATGAAACGGATTTTAAGACGTGTGTCTTCGTTTACACCACAGAAAGCATCAACAACAAAAAGTCTTTTCCCTGAAAGTTGGTTAGTTGTAGTTTTTTTTAGGTCATTCCAAACTACTTGTGTAATAGGTTTGTTATCATTAGGAACTTCTGGTGTTGTCCACCATATTGTATCTTTTGTAGTGTCATCTTTAACAATATATTTATCTTTTGGAGAACGACCTGTATAAATACCTGTCATAACACTTACTGCTCCTAACTCTGAAAGCCGTCCCCTTTCATAACCCTCTAATCCAGGTTTTAATTCTTCTTCATATAATTGAATATATGAAGGATTGTAAACGATATCCAAGACATTTGTAATACCATAATCTGCTAATTTTTCTTTTGAAATCATAGGTATAAAGTTATTTATTAAATTGTTTGTTAATACCTTCCGATTGAATTATCAAGATTAACTTTACAAGTACTCAATAAACAATAATCAATTATTTATCTGCTCCTCAACTTCATAAGCAACCTCAATATTTCAATATACAACCAGACAAGAGTAACCATAAGACCGAAGGCAGCATACCATTCCATATATTTAGGAGCGCCATGTTCGGCACCGCATTCAATAAAGTCAAAATCCAGTACTAGGTTAAGCGCTGCTATTATTACTACAAAAACACTGAAACCAATTCCGATGAGTCCGTTTTCATGTATATAAGGTATGCCTGTGCCAAAAAAGCTGAGTATCCAGGTCATCATATAAATCAGGAATATGCCCCCTGTTGCCGCGGCTACTCCCATCTTGAAGTTTTCCGTAGCTTTAATAAGACCGGATTTATAGGCAAACAACAGGGAAAAAAGCGTTCCAAACGTTAAGGCAACTGCCTGTAAAACGATACCAGGGTACATGCTTTCAACAAAAGCAGATAAGCCACCCAAAGCCAATCCTTCCAGTACAGCATATATTGGAGTAGTAATATACGACCACTTTCTATTAAAAACAGTGACAAGAGCTACAATAAATCCGCCAATAAAGCCTACGATCATCCATGGCTGAACTACTGCAAAATCCCCTATTCCATAAGCATCAACGGTTGAAAAATACATCTTCCATGTGTACATAGCGCCACCTATCAGGATAAACAGCGAAAGAAATGTCTTATTGACCGTTCCCTGTATGGTCATTCTCTTTTCTGCTTCTGCAACTTGTTCAAAAGTGGCAAAAGTTTTTTTACTAAGTGCGGGATTAGCTGTTCTCAAAATTTATAGTATCGAATTTTTAAAAAATATTAATTTGCAAAGCTATGTTCTTTATTACAAATTTAACATAAGGTTCATTAGTAATTTAATACTTTTGTTCATTATTTTTATTAATATAATTATTTTATGATTAAATCAAACAAGCCAGTTATATTAGTAACCAACGATGACGGGATCACCTTTCCCGGAATAAGAGCATTGATTGAAGTGATGAGAATGCTTGGAGAAGTAGTTGTCGTTGCTCCTGACAAGCCACATTCCGGAACAGGGCACGCTATAACCGTTAAAAAACCTTTGCGTCTCAATAAAGTCAATATTGACGGAGAACCTGCTGAATACAGTTGTTCGGGCACTCCGGTAGATTGTGTGAAGTTAGCGGTAAATAAGGTTTTACACCGTAAACCCGATCTGTGTGTTTCAGGTATCAATCACGGTTCAAATTCGTCTATCAACGTGATATATTCAGGTACTATGTCAGCGGCCCTTGAAGGAGCCATTGAAGGAATACCTTCCTTTGGTATCTCATTATGCAACACTTCTATTGATGCAGATCTTAGTGTTGCAAAAAAATACGCAAAAATCGTTGCTGAGAATGTCTTAAAGTATGGATTGCCCAAAGGTTCCTGTTTAAATGTTAATATCCCGCCTATTGAAGAAAAAAATATTAAAGGGGTAAAAATATGCAGGCAGGCAAATGCTAACTGGGAAGAAGATTTTGATGAAAGAAATGACCCGAATGGGGAAAAATATTACTGGCTCACAGGTGTCTTTAAAAATTATGACGATGGTGATGATACGGATGAATGGGCTTTAACAAATAATTATATTTCTATTGTCCCGGTTCAGTTTGATTTTACAGCACACCATGCTATACCCTTTATTAATAGCTGGGAATTTGAATGATAAAAAACCCTGAGGGTTTAACGAATAATGAAAATAAGATTAAACTCTATATATGCTGGTCTGATAATCGGGATAATTGCCCCTGTTATAATAATGTTATGTTATTGGCAGATGAATTTTGGTTATATGACATATGGTAAATTTATTAATTTCTTAATATCAGGAAGGGTCTATACACATTTTATAAGCATCTGTGTTGTTATTGACCTTGCAGCGTTTTTTATTTCTATCTGGCGCAACCTGAATTATTCAGCCAGAGGAGTGCTGATTGCCACATTTATTTATGTATTGTTGGTCGTGTATCTTAGGTTCTTCACATAACTAGTACTTTGGCAGGTAATAAGGAAATAGGGAAATAGAGGATATAGTGAATTTAAAATACAACCATATACCATGTATATACCTATACATCTATACCCTTATACCTTTATACCTCTGTGCCTTTAAACTTCTGTACCTTACCCGTAAATTTAGCATTAACTCAACAATTTTAGCATGAGATATTACATAATATCCGGTGAAGCTTCAGGAGACTTGCACGGTTCCAATTTGATGAAAGAGATCAAGCTACTTGATAGTGATGCTGTGTTCAGGTGCTGGGGAGGGGATTTAATGCAACAACAGCTAGGAAACCAAAAGGAATCATCAGGCGTGCTGGTTAAGCATTACCGGGAATTGGCATTTATGGGTTTTGGAGAGGTGCTTCTCAATATCAGAACTATATTAAGAAATATCAATTTCTGCAAAAAGGATATTAACGAATTCCAACCCCATGCTCTAATCCTTATTGATTATCCGGGTTTCAATTTGAGAATAGCCAAATATGTTAAGAAACCGGGGTTATCCCGCTTTAGCGGAAAAATTTTTTACTACATATCACCCCAGGTTTGGGCGTGGAAACAATCAAGGGTAAGCCAGATCAAACGCGTGGTTGACAAAATGTTTGTCATCCTTCCTTTTGAAAAAGAATTCTACAAACGATTTGATTATGATGTTGACTTTGTCGGCCATCCCTTGCTTGATGCTATTGAGGAAAATAAGACCGGTGCGTCCGCCAGCTGGCGGACTGCACCGGTCTCTACTGATAAAGAGATAATAGCCATACTCCCTGGCAGCAGGAAGCAGGAGATCAAACAAATGCTGCCGGTTATGTTGAACATCAGAAAGCACTATAATGATCATCAATTTGTAATTGCCGGTACAACTTCTGTTCCCGATAAATATTACAAACAATTTACTGCCGGTACTGATGTGAAAATAGTTTATGATCAAACATACGATTTACTACGTCATTCTATGGCAGCATTGGTTACTTCAGGTACTGCAACCCTTGAAACCGCCTTGATCGGGGTGCCTGAGGTAGTATGTTACAAGGGTTCTCCTTTTTCTTATTTCATTGCAAAAAGGTTGGTTAAAACCAAGTATATCTCCCTGGTAAATATAATAATGAATAAAAAGATCGTCACCGAACTTATCCAGGAAAAATTTAATGCGGGTAATTTAAAGATGGAATTGGATAAAATCCTTCCACGGCAAGTTCATGACAGTTCTGACAATGGCATTAGAAACAAAATGATTAAAAATTTCATAGTTTTGAAACAAAAATTAGGAGAGAAAGGAGCTTCTAAAAAAGCTGCTGAATTGATGTTAAAATACTTAAAATGAATAAAAATACCCAACTACTCCCCTACCCCGATTTTCACGACAAAAAATGGGATGTTAGATATTGGATAGTCATTCGGTGGTCATTCTTAATTCATCATTTTAGCAGATGATAGCCGCTACTCTAAAATTCATCAATTGAGCAATATATCAATGAAGCTATTACTCTTTTTCTTTTCATCCTGCGTACTGTTACTGACTACTGCCAACTGTTTTATCAAAGCTGCCACCATTGACATTGGCATCACTAATAATTTTAAAGTCACTACCCTTATCATTACTCCTCAAAATGGCGATTATGATATCGTGGCTTACGGAAACCAATTGATTAAATTAAAGAGTCATGACCTCGTTCAACTTACCATTGAAGATAGTTTAGTGAGAATCAGGAATCTTGACCGTGAATTGGGAAGTTACCGTAACCTGGATTTTATTGCAAATGGGGGGAATTGCAGTTTCCTGGTAAAATTTCTTGATATCAAAGCCAATTATCCTCTGGATGATGCGCAAGCGGTTGATATATCGTATAATAAACAAAATATTTATGATGATAATTTGTCAGTATCTGTAAATAACAATATTCTTAAGATCATAAATAAAATTGATCTGGATAAATATGTTGCAGGAGTGGTTAAATCAGAAGTGGGTATAAAGCAAACAATTGAGCTATATAAAATACATTCAATAATTTGCAGAACTTATGCTTTAAGTCATACGAGAAGACATGAAGAAGAAGGATTTGAATTGTGCGATAATGTTCACTGCCAGGTTTATGAAGGGAAATGCTGTAATGATTACTCCATGTCAACCCTTTATAAATCGGGACAAGATGATCAGGATAAGATTGTAACTTCTTCACCTTCTGATCAGCAGGGAAGTACAGCCAATATATTAAAAGCAGCATTATCCACAAGCGGAATTGTTATTGTTGATGCAAACATGGAACTGATAACCGCTTCCTATCATTCGAATTGCGGTGGGCAGACTGTAAATTCCGAAGATGTATGGTCGCTGCCCAAGCCCTATTTAAAGTCTGTCAGGGATACATTTTGCCTCAATCAACGTAATGCACAGTGGGAAGCAAAAATACCAACAGATACCTGGATACAATACTTATCCCGGAAATACAACTATCCAATTGAGGATGGCACTTGTTATAATTATGCAATAAGCTATACACAGGAAGAAAGAGAAACATGGTTTAATGACAATCCCGAAATTCACCTGAAAGACCTTCGTTCCGACTGGAAATTAAAATCAACTTATTTCACTATTGTACCGAAAAGAAAATCCCTTACTTTTAAAGGGAGAGGATATGGTCATGGAGTTGGATTATGCCAGGAAGGTGCAATGCGGATGGCAGAAATAGGATATTCTTATGAAAACATTCTCCATTTTTATTATACAGATGTTTACCTTGTAAGTATTAATGCTATACGGACTTTGCTTAAATAACGTGAATTCTATAAATCTTCGAGATTTAGTAAATCTTAATTAAAACTCATCCAATCGTATCATTTCTTTTTCAACTCCTAAATCATCAAGCATTTTCAGAACAGCAGAGTTCATGAGTGGTGGGCCGCACATGTAGTATTCTATTTCTTCGGGTTCGGAATGGTTTTTTAAAAGGGTATCATAAACAACCTGGTGGATAAAACCGGTTTCACCTGTCCAATTATCTTCAGGAAGTGGTTCGGATAAAGCAATCGTATATTTGAAGTTTGGAAATTCCTTCTCAATGGCTCTAAATTGCTCGGTATAGAATAGTTCTCTTAATGAACGCCCGCCATAAAAATAGTTTACTTTCCTGGTTGTTCTTAATGTATGGAACAAATGAAAGATATGAGAACGCATTGGAGCCATACCGGCACCCCCACCGATAAATACTATTTCCCTGTCAGTATCCTGCATAAAAAACTCACCATAAGGCCCTGAGACAATTACTTTATCGCCCGGCTTACGGGAAAATATATAAGAAGAACAGATACCGGGGTTCACATCCATGAATTTATTCTTCTCCCTATCCCAAGGTGGTGTGGCAATACGGATATTCAACATTACCCTGCTACCTTCAGCAGGATGATTAGCCATGGAATATGCCCTGGAAATAGGTTCATCGTTCTTCATCTTAAGATCCCAAACTCCAGAACTGTCATAATCTTCTCTATACTGATCATCAATTTTATATATATCCGTCTTAAAATCAATTTCACATTCAGGTACATCAATCTGTATATAACCTCCCGCCTTAAAATTTACTGTTTCTCCTTCAGGTAAATTTACTGCAAATTCTTTAATGTATGTTGCTACATTGTCATTTGAAACAACCTCACATTCCCATTTCCTAATTCCAAACACCTCTTCGGGAATTGTGATTTCCATATCCTGCTTGACTTTTACCTGGCACCCCATTCTCCATTTTTCCTGAATTTCCTTTCTCTTAAAATAGGGTTTTTCTGTTGGCAGTATCTCACCTCCGCCTTCCAATACCTGGCATTTGCACATTGCACATGTTCCGCCACCACCACAAGCAGAGGGAAGGAATATCTTACTATTTCCAAGGGTTGTTAGCAGTGTGTCTCCGGCATTAACTTCAAGTATTTTTTCGCCATTAATAGTCACCTTTACCAAACCTGATGGGATTAATTTTGCTTTAGCATACAGGATCAATATTATTAATAAAAGAAGAAATATCAGGAATACTATGATACTTGAAACAATCGTTATGGTGGCTGATAATATTAACATCTCATTAATTGTTCAGAAAGTAAAAAATATTATTTTTAATCAATTTACTGAGTTATACTATTACAATTCAATTCCCATAAAACACATAAAAGCAATACCCATTAAACCTGTTATGATAAATGTAATACCAAGCCCTCTTAATGGAGCTGGAATGTTTGAATAACGAATTTTTTCACGAATAGCTGCAATGGCAATTATTGCTAAAAAGAAACCCACACCTGAACCCACGCCAAAAACAGTTGCTTCAGCTATATTGGTATATTGCCTTTCCTGCATAAACAACGCTCCTCCAAGAATAGCACAGTTTACTGCAATCAGAGGGAGGAAAATACCCAAAGCGCTATATAATGCCGGTGCAAATTTTTCCACTACCATCTCAACCAATTGAACCATAGAAGCTATAATTGCAATAAACATAATGAAACTTAAAAAGCTTAGATCCACATCTGCAAAGTCAGAAGAAATCCAGCTTAAAGCCCCTTCTTTTAATACATGGTTCTCAAGGAGAAAATTAACAGGAACGGTAATTCCCAGTACAAAAATCACAGCAATACCTAACCCCAGAGCTGTATTTACAGTTCTGGAAACAGCAAGGTATGAACACATCCCAAGAAAATATGCAAAGACCATATTCTCTATGAAGATGCTTTTGATGAATATATTTATTAATTCTTGCATTTAATATTCTTTTACTTATATATTGAAACCTGATAAATTGATAATGTTATACTATCCGGTTTATCGGGTATCGGATGTCAGTTCTAGGGTAATCGGGTTGTCGGTTTCTTTGCTGAAAAATTTCTCCAGGTTACCGAAAGTCTGTTTAATTGTTTTGCTAAAGAATGATACTCTTTCTCCAGTGATTTACACTCATCTACAGGTATTTGTTTGAATCGTTTAGATAAAATTATTGCTTTTGAAAAATGAACGCATACTTCATCACTTTCAGCCATAGCCATCTCATAATATCTTGCTGCTTCCTTAGGATTTATTTTCTTCGCAAAACCTTCTGCAATAAGTGGTGGAATAGCTTCTCCCGAGTTGATCAATTGAGTTCTTAACTTAAGATGGGGGATTTTATAAGCTATATCATACAACCTATCTAAAAGTTCCATTGAAATTTGATAAACACGTAAATCTTTATAAGTCTTAATAGTAGCCATAATGCATTATATGTTTTAATAAACTGAAAACCTGAGAACCCGAGAACCGATAACCGACACCTGATAAACTGATATTATCTAAAAAAAATCTGTGTTCTCTTTGTTAAAAATCTATTCGCTTTATTATATACTAAAATCAATTTTCTTCAAATAGTTTCGTATTCCTGCTTCTCTGAACCCAGATAATAATACCTACCACTATCAGCGCCATTGGAGGTAGTATCATCATGTTATTGTTCATATAGCCGAGATCATAAAACGATTGAGGTATTATTTCAAATCCATATAACTTACCAGAACCAAACAATTCTCTAACAACAGATACAATTATCAGTATGATACCATAACCGGCAGCATTCCCGATGCCGTCTAAAAATGCAGGCCACGGTTTGTTACCCAGTGCAAATGCCTCCAGGCGGCCCATTATGATACAGTTTGTAATGATCAAACCAACGAAAACCGAAAGGGCTTTGCTAACATCATAAACAAACGCCTTTAATACCTGGTCCACCAATATCACCAATGCTGCAACCACTGTTAATTGAACGATAATCCTGATCCTGTTGGGTATATAATTTCTCAGTAAAGAGATAATAACATTTCCAAAAGCCAAAACAGCCATAACAGAAAGGGTCATCACAACTGCTTGCTCTACCTGAACAGTGATAGCCAAAGCGGAACAAATACCCAACACCATGACTGTTATAGGGTTAGTATCATCTAATGGTTCTGATAATAGCCGCCTGTTCTTTTTAGAAAACAAAGGTTCCTTCCTCTCCTTAAGTAAGTCGGGCTTTCCCTTTGCTTCCGTTTGTTCAACCTCTTCCTGCATGTCGTTACTCGTTATTTGTTATCAGTTATTTTGCATTTTCTTTAAATAGGGTACATATACTTTAAATGTTCTTTCTATCATTTCCGATACAGCATTACTCGTAATAGTTCCTCCTGTAATAGCATCAACACCATGCATGTCGTTCTTGTCTGCTCCTCCTTTAACAATTTTAACAGAAACAAATTCATCGCTCTCATCAAATATCCGCTCACCCCTGAAAGGCAACTGGAACCAACCTTGATTGATCTCGGAACCCAGTCCCGGTGTTTCGCTTTTATGGTCAAAAGTTGCACCATAAACAGTATTAAAATCATCCGTTATAGAAATAAAACCCCAGATTGGACCCCATAAACCTTTACCAACCATTGGAACAACGTAATAATCTTTACCATCCTTTTCACAAATATACAAAGGATAATTTCTTTCATCTGAAGTCACAGACTTATATTCTTTGAGAGCATCTATATTGAAGCCGTCATTTTTATCATTCTCATCAACAGTACCTGTTTTCTCAGATATTATTTTGGCTTTATAATTCAATACCAATCGTTGTTTTACATATTTTTCAAATTCTATTGGAGAATCTTTTCTTGAGCACTCTACACGAATTGCTTTAAGGATATTCTGCATCTTCTCCTGCTTTTCATTCAATTTCTGGAACGGTTTTAAGCTAATAGCAGCTACCGATAGCAAAGTAGCTACTACCACTACCATTACAGAAGCGAATCCAAATGTAAAAATGTTACCTTCCTTGTTTATTTTCATTATTTATGTGAGCTTGAGCCTCTTTAACCTTCTATTAATATTTACCTGAATCACATAATGATCAATCAAAGGTGTCATCACATTCATAAACAGTATTGCCAGCATCATTCCTTCGGGATAAGCCGGGTTGAAAACCCTGATCATAATAGCAAAAAATCCGATCAGGAAACCGTAAATATATTTTCCAGTATTTGTTTGTGCTCCCGTAACCGGGTCTGTTGCCATATATACGGCACCAAATGCAAACCCTCCCAGGATTAGTTGTGTAACCGGAGAAACCTCCATGAACGGATTAACGGCAAAAGCATTAAATATCCATGCCATTGCAAAACCGCCAACAAATACCGATACCATTATTCTCCAGCTTGCAATTCCTGTTACCAATAAAATAATTGCACCTAACAAACAGGCAAATGCAGATGTTTCGCCAATTGAGCCGGGAATAAATCCCCAAAACATATCCATTGCCGTTAACGGGTCACCGGTTACTGAAGTGAGCTTATCACCATTTTCAATCGCCTGAGACAGAGGTGTTGCCCCTGAAAAGCTGTCAATCAATGCTTCGCCATTAGCCAGATCGGTATTTACCCAAACTAAATCCCCTGATATTTTTGTAGGATAAGAGAAGAACAAAAACGCCCTGGCAATCAATGCCGGGTTCAAAACGTTCATCCCCGTGCCACCAAAAACCTCTTTTCCTATTACTACAGCGAATACTGTTGATACAGCTACCATCCATAAAGGAACGTCAACTGGCATTATCAATGGGATAAGCATTCCACTGACAAAAAAACCTTCGTTTATTCCATGTTTTTTAATTATGGCAAAAATAAATTCAACGGTCAAGCCAGACACATATGAAACCACGACAATAGGAAGCACTTTCCACAGACCAAACAGTACTTTGTCCCAGAATCCATCCGCAAGCTCAGTAAAACTTCCCAAAGCCAAAAAATGCTGATGCCCTGTATTCCAGATCCCAAAAAGCAAACAGGGTATCAGGGCGATTACAACAACGATCATAGTCCTCTTTAAATCAATACCATCGCGTATGTGACATCCCTTCTCTGTTACTTCCCCCGGGACGAATAAGAAAGTCTCAAAGGTAACAAAGACAGCATAAAATTTCTCATACTTACCGCCCTTCTCGAAATGAGGTTTTATTGAGTCAATTATATTTCTAAATAGTTTCAACCTGCTTGATTAGTTGATTGGTTAATAATTATACCCGATGCCAATGTTCAGATGTTAATATACAAATTTAACTCGATGCCAATATACTAATAATACTAATGATACTAATATTTATCGCTATCTATTTGCCGTTATTCGTATAATTAGTATGAATTAGTATATTAGCATCGCATTTCCCAATTCCCCAATTACCATTAACATTCCCTCTTCACCAAATCCAATCCTTGACGAATGATCTCCTGGACATTTATTTTGGATGTACAAACAAACTCACACAGGGCAAAATCCTCTTCTGAAACTTCATAAATACCTAAATTTTCCATCAGTTCAATATCACCGATTATTATTGATTTTATCAACTGAACCGGATATATGTCCATTGGCAGCACTTTTTCATACTGCCCGGTAACAACAAAAGCCCTTTTTTCACCATGCAAATTTGTATTTAAACTGTACTTCTTATTTGACATTAACCATGACAGGAAAGTTCTTGACATACTAAACTTATTAAGACCGGGTGTTATCCAACCAAAAAATTCCGGCTCATCACCTTCGGGAATTACAGTAACCTGCGTATCATAGAATCCTACATATCCGTCAGCTTCGATCTTGGTGCCTGTAAACACATTTCCACTGATATACCGTGGTTTGTCTGAGATGGGATTTCCTGCAATCATCTCTTCAATTGAAGCACCGATCATGGTTTTATAATACTTGCGCTTTTTCGCTTCCGAACCTGTAAGTGCAACAATTCTGGAGGCATTAAACCTTCCTTCGAGAAATAATCTGCCTATTATTAACACATCCTGGGGAGATAAATACCAAACAACATCCCCTTTATTTATCGGGTCGATATGATGTATTTGAATACCTACATTCCCTGCGGGATGTGGACCTGAAATTTCATTTATTTCTACCTTTTTTGAATTGGTAAAAACTTTTGAAGTGGTGGTATCCGCATTAATATTTAAATGAATCTTTCCGGAAGTGAGTTTGGCAATTGCGTCCAATCCAGTCTGAAATATTTCTCCTTTTCCATGTAAAATAAAATCGTTATCCGGAGCCAACGGATTTGTATCAAAAGCAGAGATAAATATTGCCTTGGGATTGTCAGCCGGGTTTGCAATAGTTGAGAACGGACGCTGACGAACCAGAGCCCAAACACCACTTTTCAACATTGCATCAATGATATTTTCTCTGCCAATATCATTAGGATCTGCCTTTTTAAAAGGTACATAAGAAATCTCTTTGTCTGCAAGTACCTTAACTTCAAGAATTTTTCTCTTTGCACCCCTGTGAATCTCCAAAACTTCACCGCTAACTGGAGAGGTGAACATGACCTTTTCATTATCCTTATCATAAAAAAGTGGGGTGCCGGCTTTAACCACATCACCGGTATTTACGAGCAGTTTAGGCTTGATCCCAATAAAATCAGGTGGTTTGAGCGCATACGTTTTAGAAAAAGGAAGATCAATAAAAACTTTCTCCGCTTCCCCTTGAAGCTTAATATTCAATCCTTTTCTTATTTTAACGTATTTTGGCATGAATTAATAAAGTGCTTATATAAAATTCGGCTGCAAAATAAACAACTATTTTGAATAAAAAAATGATATACGTATATTTTTGAATAAAATAATATTACTTACCCATGATTTGTATTTTAATGGTTCGAAAATTACGTACTATATTGTTTAATAGTACATTTGTAACGTAATTATGTCTGCAATAGGTGGAATTTTCATATTAATAATGAACATACGCGAATTGATTAAAAAAGTAGCGGAAACACCTATCAGTAAAGGAAAATTTCTAAAATTCCGACACATTAAATTATGAGAGCTGAACAAATCTCAAAATATAAATATAAACAATACAACTGTTTTATTCTTCTTATTGCTTTATTGTTATTTTCCTGTTCCAGGCATACAAATATATCTGAGAGCAAGTCCGTAAGTACAAAATATACCTCTGACAGTTTGGCATCAGAAAACGGGAAAGACACTCTTACACCCGCCATAAAAGGCATTTCTGAAGATAATGATGACTATTATAAAAAAGAACATTTTCGTTTTGAAGACCATATTTATTATGACAATATAAAAACACCAATGCTGCACAAGGATGGCTGGCAATTATCATTTCCAATTATAGAACTGAACAGCAACGAAAAGCTTAAGTTCAGCTTTGACGATATGGATGCAGACATTAAATACTATTATTACACAGTAATTCATTGTGATGCCGACTGGGCACCTTCAGATATACTTCCTTCGGAATATATCGAAGGTTTCATTGAGAACGAAATAACAGACTATAAGTATTCATTTAATACAATCCAGAGATATACACACTACAATCTTATTATCCCAAACGAAGACATCAGGTTAACAAGATCAGGGAATTACATTTTAAAAGTCTTTCTCGATAACGATATAGATAACGTTGCGTTAAGCATGAGATTTATGATCGTTGATACAAAAGTTACCATTGAGGCAACAATTAAAAGAGCGACATTGATCGATGACAGAAATTATAAGCAGGAAATAGATTTCACCATCTACCATCCAGGGTATGATATTTCAAATCCTTATGGAGACATAAAAGTAGTCATAACCCAAAACGGCAGGTGGGATAATGCTGTTAAAAACCTGAAACCATTGTTCGTCAGAAACAACGAACTGGTCTATGATTATGATGAAGATAATGTATTCGCAGGTGGTAACGAATTCAGGTATTTTGATATCAAGAACTTTCGTTTCAAGTCGGAAAGGGTAAGAGAAATTATTTACGATTCATTAGCGCACCATGTTTACTTAGTTAGAGATGGAAGGCGGTCATTCAAAAGATACTCTTTTCATGCTGATATTAACGGAAGATATTTCATCAAGACAGATGAGGGAACAGATAGTGAGATCGAGGCGGATTACGCTTATATCCATTTTAGATTACCTTATGATGCACCGATGATTGACGGTAACTTATATGTTTTTGGCGCATTATCGCAATGGAATTTTTTAAAAGAAACCCAATTGAAATACAATTACGAAAAATTCGTTTATGAAACAACAGTTTATCTAAAACAAGGTTATTACAATTATGAATATGTTTTTTTGAAAGATGGGGAAACAGCCGCAGATAATACTCTTATCGAAGGCAGCCATTTTGAGACCGGGAACGGATATACGATTTACGTTTACCACAGGTCATTTGGCGGTCAGTATGATCAGCTTATTGTTGTTAAAAATTTCATCACTAGTTCATAAATTATTTATAATATTGCAGTGTTTAAATGTATCGTAATTTTAATATCTTTAATATAATCTAAAAATCTATCATTATGTCAAAAGGATTCTTTAACGTACCCGTACCGGTTAACGAACCGATAAAAAATTATGCGCCGGGGAGTTCCGAAAGGGCAGAACTCAAAGCGATGATAACAAAACTTCGATCAACGGAACTTGATGTACCAATGTTCATTGATGGGGAGGAAGTAAGAACTGATAAAAAAATTCCAATCCATCCTCCACACGATCATCAGCATACATTAGGTTACTATCACCAGGGTGATAAATCACATGTACAACAGGCAATAGAAGCTGCTCTGAGAGCCAAGGAAAAATGGGTGAACATGTCGTGGGAAAGCAGGGCTTCAATCTTTCTAAAGGCAGCCGAACTCCTTGCCGGGCCCTACCGGAATAAATTAAACGCTGCCACTATGCTGTGCCAATCAAAAAATGTTTACCAGGCAGAGATTGATTCGGCTTGCGAACTGATAGACTTCTTCCGGTTTAACGTGAAGTTTATGACTGATATCTATAATCAGCAACCTATATCAAGTCCAGGTGTGTGGAACAGGGTTGAACAAAGACCTCTTGAAGGATTCATATTTGCATTAACTCCTTTCAACTTCACTTCCATATCAGGCAATCTGCCTTCTGCTCCTGCATTAATGGGCAATACGGTTGTTTGGAAAGCATCGAGGAGCCAGATATATTCGGCAAATGTGATAATGGAGATATTCAGGGAAGCCGGCCTGCCCGATGGTGTCATAAACCTGCTGTTCGTCACAGGGCCCGATGCCAGTGATGTTATTTTCTCACATCCAGATTTCGCAGGAATACATTTTACCGGATCAACAGGATTATTTCAAAACATCTGGAAAACAGTAGGGGAAAATATTCACAATTACAAAACATACCCCAGGATTGTGGGTGAAACAGGCGGCAAGGACTTCATTGTTGCCCACAAATCGGCAGATGTAAAAGCTCTCGTAACCGCTATTTCAAGAGGCGCCTTTGAATACCAGGGGCAAAAATGCTCGGCTGCTTCAAGAGCTTATATCCCTGCAAGCTTGTGGGATGAGACGAAAAAACTGTTGCTTGAAGACCTTAAATCCTTTAAGATGGGAGGAGTGGAAGATTTCTCCAATTTTTTCAATGCAGTAATTGATGAAGCATCATTCAATAACATCATCTCTTATATTGACCGTGCAAAAGCAGATGCCGATGCCATGATCATTGCCGGAGGGAATTACGACAAATCAAAAGGTTACTTTATAGAACCAACGGTAATTCTAACAAAAGATCCAAAGTACTTAACAATGTGTGAAGAGATATTTGGCCCCGTGATGACAATTTATGTGTATGATGATGATAAATATGAAGAAACTCTGGAGCTGGTTGATTCAACATCCATATATGCACTGACCGGTTCGATCATGGCTCGCGACATGTACGCTGTTGAAACAGCCACCAAAAAACTTGTTAACTCCTCCGGAAACTTTTATATTAACGACAAGCCAACGGGTGCAGTTGTGGGACAGCAGCCCTTCGGTGGTGCAAGAGGTTCGGGGACTAACGACAAAGCCGGGGCAATGACTAACCTGCTGCGATGGGTTTCTCCAAGAACCATCAAAGTAACTTTTTTACCTCCAACGGATTACAGGTATCCGTTTTTGGAAGAATAGTTTTGGTTTTAATTGAATATTTATTTTACTTTTGGGAATGAATATCCAAATTGATCCTCATACTTTATAAAGAGCAAAAGAAAGAGGAACAAATAAAAAGGAAATCTTTGAGGTTTTAAAAAATGGAAATCCAATCTCTGCAAAATCAGGACGATTGGGAAAAGCCTTGGTTTTCGATTTTAATAGTAAATGGAGTGGTAAGTTTTATAAACAAAAAAGAATTGAAGCATTTTATCTGATTGAAGAAAATAACATCATTACAGTTACTGTCTATGTATTTTATGGTAAATGGGAGGATAAACAATGATTATACACTACGACTCAAAAACTGATCTGCTGTATTTAAGGTTTGATAAAAATGAGCATCAGGTAACAAATAAAAGAATCAAGGATGATGTTGTTTTAGATGTTTGTGAAGATGGAAAAATAGTTGGTATAGAAATAATGGATGCATCTAAAAATGTACAACTTGATACATTACTGCCAATTGACTTTAGAAAAGCAGGATGATGTTCATTGGATATATTTATGCATTCATTCGATTACAGGTATCCGTTTTTAGGGGAATAAACAGATTGGTGTTGAAAAATACTTCAATTATATTGAAAGTGTAAGTTCCTTTATAAATAACTTTGCAAAAAGTCCAATAATCAAATACCAAATTACAATACCCCAAACATTTTAAGTGTTTTGGTTATTTGAATTTAGAAAATTGAGATTTATTTGTTATTTGGTATTTGTGATTTGGAATTTTTTCCCAATAAAATACGATGCTGAAAAAAATTTTACCCTACTTAAAAAACAAATACATCCTCACCTTCCTTATCTTCCTGATCTGGATGTTGTTTTTTGACAGTAATGATATTATCTCGCAAATAAGCTTGAGGGGCAAGCTAAGCCAGATTAGGCAAGACAAGCAATACTATATGGAAGAGATAGAGATAAACAAAAAAACCATGAAAGAGCTGATATCCAACCCCAAAGCCCGCGAAAAACTTGCCCGCGAAAAATACCTGATGAAAAAAGATGATGAGGATGTTTTTGTGATTGTCTACGAATAAATTCCAATATTATCCTGTAGAATTTGCGAAGAAATTATTCAACTTGGGGAATGGCTTTCAGTTTTGTCAACTCCAGATTAAATCCCGGAAGCACATCTTCACCGGATACTTTTTCGTCAAATGAACCAATTACATCCACACTGCCGTCTTTACGGTAGATATGGACATTTTGTTCGGCAAGGTCAATAAGCCAGGCGAGCAAGCAACCATTGTCAATCCATTCCTGCATCTTTTCCTGCTGGCCTGTGAGTGAGTCAGAAGGTGACCGGACTTCAATAACAAAGTCAGGGCACAAATTAGGAAATCGTAACCGTTCTTCTTTTGTAAGCACTTCTATGTGTTCTTTTCTTATCCAGGCAGCATCCGGAACTCTCATAGCGCTATTTGGTAAAATAAAACCACCGCTTGAACTTGTTACATAACCCAAACGTGATGTATGGAATATTAATAATTATTATAATTCCCTGAACTACTCCAACCCGGCTCCCTTCCGCCAGTTGGTGGAGAGTGGTCGGGGGGTTGGGGGGTTGGGCTGTTATTCCTTCACAAACTTCGCCTTATACAACTCTTCATTAGCAATAAGTGTAACAAAATAAAGCCCGGAGCTAAAGGACGAGACGTCAATGTTGAACTTGTAGAAGGTGCCGTCAAAACGCTTTTCATATACCTGCTCACCCATAGCTGTGAAGATATATATCTTTGCCTCATACTCGGGTGTGAGCACAAAAATGGTATTTTTATCTTTCCTGCCAAGAGTTACCTCCAGCAGATCAATGGCAGGGTTTGGCCTGACCGAGAAGTTCAGCTTAGGAAGGATCTTAACTGCAACAAGGTCTGAATATTCGAATTTACCATCATAATCAGTTTGCTTGAGGCGGTAGTATGAGATGCCGAAGTAGGGATTTTCATCAACTTCTTCGTAGTAAAGAGTTTGGTTGCTATTGCCGGCACCGGGAACATAGGTTACGGATTCCCACTCCAAACCCTCAGGGTTTTCAAAACCCTGAGGGTTTCCGGCTTTCTCTACTGTGAAATAATCGTTGTTGGTTTCGGATGCAGTTGCCCAGGTGAGGTCAACGACTTCTTTAACCGTGCCACCGCTTGGAGCGGTGACACGGTTTACCTGGGCATCGAAATACAATAGTTCAATGGGTAACTGTCCATTAGAGGCTGCTATTTTAAACCGGCTGTAGCTACTCCAATTTGCATTTGATTCCAGCGTTCCGGATGTGTTATCGCCGGTAATGCTATTTCCTTCTGCCGACTCCCATAATGCACCGGTATAATGTGCAACAAGCAGTTTTGTATAATCAGTAACATTGTGACCGGAATGCCATGCCATTTCTATTTTCGAATTGGCGCTACCGCTTCTGCTTAAGTCCCAATTATCCACATCAGAAACACTTTGGACCGGGGCGCTATAACTATAGACGCCATAATCAGCAGTATAATATTGAGCAGTCCAGGTTGTTGCGTCTGTACTGCTGGGAGTAATTGATATTTTCCTATAATTTGTACCATCTCCTGTAGGAAATGTAAACTTTGGAGTAGTAGTATTTGTATTTTTTGCTACAGGACCGTTAACATGACTATTATCGGAGGTTCCGCTCACACTACCACTGTTATCTATTGTAAGAAGATTTGATGATGTAGTAATAATGTCACCTGAAGTAAAGGTTAATATATTATCTACAGTTATAGCATTGTTTAATGTAAGGTTATTTGAGTTATCCAATTCCATATTATAAATGTCTAATGTGCCTGAAACTGAAATAGATTGGGCGCTTGTACCGCTGAATACTAATTTTCTGTTATTAGCATCAGCATCATTTGATTCATAAGTTAAGGTACCGTCAACAGTAAGAGTGCCTTCAAAATCAAATCCCGTACCACCTGTAGTAGAACCGTTATCGCCAATAGTCAGAGTGTTGCCTGATTGAATAGTAGTATTGCCTTGCACAAGGACAGGAGTAGCATTATAATTTTCATTACGGAAATTTACAGTGCTTGAGCCACTGCCCCCTACATCAAAATTTCCAAGAATTCTTGGATAATCATTAAAGCCGGAAAAAGTAGTCCCTACACCTGAAGTCCATGGTGAACCGGAATTATTCTCAATTGTTAAATTAGGATAATAAGACCCGTCTATAGCAGTAAGTGTAGGATTGCCGGCACCTGTTTTTCTCACTATCCAATTAGCAGTAGAAGGAATATTGCTCATTCCGCTTTCATAATTATCTCTATAAGTAGCTGTACCGGAACTATTGGTTTTTATTATAGTTCCATTTGCTCCAAGTTGCCATTTTGCATCTGCATTAAAACTAAGACCATTGCCTGAGGCTGCATTATCTGTAAGTGTTCCGTTTACTATCAAATCCACTCCTGTTCCATTATTGATAGTAACATCATAGTCATTTACAGTAAGTGTACCACTTGATTCCACTGTAACTTCGTCTAAAGTAACAACTTCATTTAATGTCCAGGTATGTCCGTTTCTTATCTTGATCGTATATGAAATATAATCCGGGGCAACACTTGCGTCAGCAACATTTATTGTAAATGCTTCGTCATCTGCGGTTTCCCAGCTACATGCAGAATTGGTTTCTGTATCTCCGGTTGAGCGATAGTGCTTTACAGATAGACCCGGAGCATCTCCCTGAAGATCCAGATCATCAAGACACCACCATTCATTTATCCTGTTATCAACAAAAGTGAATCTGACATCAACCTGGGTGGTATTGTCAGGGATAGTAATTGTATATTCACTTTTATATGTTCCACCACTATAAGAAGCATTATCATCAAAATTTAATGTAACACTAAACTCTCCATAAGTCCATGTCAGATCATTATTCCCATCTTGCGTAAATGCTGTGGAGTATCCTCCCGCTCCATCCAGTTTGATCTCTAATTTTGCATAATCCGCATTATCAACTCCATTTCCTAATGTAGCATCACTATATGAGATAAGACTGAACAGAAGTTTGATATTTGTATAATTGGCTGGAATAGTTACACTGTTGAAATCAATTGTAGTTACATCATATTGGTCAGCTGCTGCATTATTTTTGGTATAGCTTATGGTCATTGCATTTGAACTGCTGACACCTTTGGTATTTGATGTTGAAATTACCGATTTACCATTGGCTCCGCCAGCTCCGCCATCCACACTGAAACTTGAATAATTCCATGTGGGTGTACCTTCGAAATCCTCATCTCTTATTGTTCCGCCTGAAGGCGCTGTAACATTAAAAGTATTACTTGTTGCATCTGTAAGCGCCGGGTCACCATCACAACTGGCAGTTAATGAAACATTTGGCTCTTGCCTGTTGATAAGCAATGAAGAAAAAGTTGCCAGGCCGTCAGTGGCAATTGCCGTTGTATTAGAAAGTGTTCCGCATCCATCGTATGCCATCGTTATTGTTTCGCTATCATAATCCGGGTCGCGGTTGCCATTTGCATCAACTGCCTCAACCGTAACGGAAGGAGAGATATTCATATTGACACCTACATCACCCGGTTGCTGTACAAATAAAAGCTTTGTGGCAACAACGGTATTTTCACAAGAAGTCATTGTATGAGAACCCCAATCAGTATATGTCCCTGCTGCTTGTTCATCCCATTCTGTGCCGAGCCAGGTAATTGTTGGTGAAGTAATATTACTGTTTCTTACCAAAGTAACATTTAAAGTAGATACCCCATTATTCACATATTCGGTACCTGGATCAGCAACAGGCGGATAATCACCAATTGCATCTATTATATAGTCTTTTGTATTTCCATTTTTCAAAAGATATACTGCATCATCTCCATTCCAGTCAGCGCTTGTCCATTCTATATTAATATTACCCTGGTACTCAAAAGTTGGATCAGCATCATCATTATTATAAATACAAACTACTTCATTATTTTGAAGGGTTCCGCTTAATTGTATACTTTGTTCAATATCAGTTCCATCATTAACAATATACCCAATATAATAAATAGATAGATCTACCGAAACGCCTGTCCCATTGTAAACTTCTATTCCTTTATTAAGACCGCCATCTGGTTCATGATATTCTGAAATAAATAAATCTTTGGGACAGGGAAAAAATGTACCTGTAAGTGGAGAGGTAAGTAAGTAACAATCGTCTGTATTATTGTATTCAAAAATCGCAAAATAATAAGTAGCGCCTGCAGTTAAATTTGTTACAGTAACTGAACTACCGGTGCTTCTATATACCACATATTGGCTTGAACCTAAATCTGCTCCATCTCCGAATACAGGATCAGCAGAATGTGCTGTTCCATTTGTAGGAGTAGCTGTTACGGCACTTGAAGCACGTGCTACTACAATTCTGCCATCGCCATCACCGTTACCAGACCATTCTACTGTTACTGAAGTAGAAGAAACAGGTGAAAATGAAATGCCTGTAGGTTGAGATGTAGGTGCAGTGCAAGAGGATGCACATAATGTCTGGCTATTATTAACAGCACCCATCGTATTTGCTGCTGAACCTTGCCATGTGAAATCACTGTATTGACATCCTGTACCAGACAATTGTAAAGAATATCCTACTGTTGATGTGCTTGCTTCACTTACGCCTATATCAGTTGAAGTCACTCCGCTGGCAGGTCCATTTGTAGCAAGAAGACTGCCTTCATAGCTAAGAAACTGGATGAGTGAACCACTATATGAAAGAGCAATGCCATCATTCGGACCATTTTGAATGCTAGTGGGTGCCCAGGTATAAATTGTTGCGGTACCTGATGTAATGCCTACAACAAAATTATCTAATGTCTCGCTGTCGTATGAGACTCCTCCTGTTTCATTATATAAGGTGACCTGAAAATCGCCTAATGTATAGCTACCCGGATCATCTATGACTATTTCTACCTTTTCATCACTGTCTGTACCATCATTATCATAATGAATTTCATTTATCCATGCAGTAGGAAGATCAATAATTATAAAGGGGTCACTTATTGCATCGGTTAAAACTCCAGAAGATGCAGTTATTGTACGTCCTGTTTCAGCAACTGTATGGACTAAGCTGGCAAAAGTTGCAACACCACCGGACCAACTTCCACTAACCGGATCACCTGTCATCGTTCCGTTAGAAGATATTGAAATAGCAGTAGAAAAATCAGTATCAAT
>JBDRNO010000092.1:0-5477 GCA_043811005.1 Bacteroidota bacterium
CTTTTAAAGCAAGCAGAAATTTACGAAAAGGGACGGGAAGGAATACTATTAGCCATAATTAAATTAGGCCTTACGATGGTAGATATATCCGACATTCAAAAAGGGCAATACATAGGTTATGGCGAGTTAATCCCTTCAGGAGCTGGGGAAATTAGCCCAGATGAAGCACAAAGAATTGAATATGAATACAAAGCAGAATTTAGCCGTCAAATGGCAGCATATTGTAAAGAAAAATTTAACAAATATTAATAAGGTGCAAAAGCTGGGATTATGTCGCATCTATAGAAATAAATTCATTAATTTCTTAGTTTAGTGGAAAACGCGGGTATATTGACCATGTATTCGCGGATTAAATAGACCACCTCCTTGAGTTTTTAGAATATTTTGTGTAAACGCGTAAAATCAACCTTGTTTATCCGATTCTTCATTTCTGAGAAGATTCTTGGGTGGATGGATTTTATTTGAAATAAATAAAATTGACTTTGGTTTTAATAAGGTTTAACTTTGAACAGGATTATAATCATTCCTCATGCGGTAATAGACAGTAATTTAACAAATTAATATATACTATACATGAATTCTTGTTTCAACAGTTAACTGTTATTTATTTGAAATCAGCTTTTTAAAACCTAAGATAATTTTGATAATGAAATTAACAAAGACCACAAAATCTATTAGCATTTCTCTCATCATAGCTATTCTGATTTCAGGTTGCGCAAGCACAACACTATTCCAAACATCACCAATCGGTGCTTCTGTTTATGTAAATGGGCAACCTAGAGGAACGACACCATATAATTATTCTGATAAGAAAGTGGCTTTCTCATCCACTCTTATTACATTTAGAAAACAAGGATACACGGATTTAAATATTTTTTTAAAAAGAAACGAACAGCCAGATATTGGAGCAATCATTGGAGGATTTTTTTTAACTGTTCCCTGGTTATGGTTTCTGAAATATGATCTACTTCATAATTATGAGTTGGAAAGACAGGAAGGTGGTAAACAAATTATTTCAGCAACGGATATTACACAAAACAGAGATAATAGTCTGGAAAAGAAAGAAGATATAGGAAAGACTGCTTCAAAAGTAGACACTTCTTATTATCTAACTGGAGAAGATGACCGAATTATTATTACGGTTGACAGTGTTGAAAGAGCTGATTTATTCCCTGAAAGGCTCATAGAAACCAGTATTATATCAGGGGAACCTAGCTTTACAGTGAAACCACCAAAGAGCGGATATGATTTTGCTATTGTTCATGTTCATTGGCTTGAAAAAAAAGACTTAAAAATTAAAGATAGCGAAATGAGTATGTCTGATATCCATTTAATTGACAATATAGGTGATACTTACAAAGCAGAATTTGGAAATTTCAACCTTACTTTTAAACCGAAAATAAGTGGATATTATGTGTTTCAATTGCCAAAGGATAAAAAACCTGTTCAGGTAAAGTATTCTTACCAGTTTAGGGAAGAGCCTCCCGAGTCTCAGGAAGTACAAATAGGACAAATAGATATTGATCTTTTCAAGCAAGGAAAGACGTCAACGGAGAAAAGAAGTATTTCCCAGGAAAATTCTGAAACAGTTAAAGATAATGATGGAAATGTATATAAGACTGTAAAAATTGGAATTCAAATTTGGATGGCAGAAAACCTGAAAACCACCAAATACAATGATGGGACAAATATACCTTTGGTAACAGATGGTACTATATGGAGTAATCCAAAGCCGGCATTTTGTTATTTGCATAACAAACAAGGATTCAACAGAGAAATCTACGGGGCATTATATAATTGGTACGCGGTTAATACCGGAAATCTATGCCCTTTAGGCTGGCATTTACCTTCGAATGCAGATTGGACTACTTTAACAGAATACCTTACTAACAATGGCTATGGCTATGAAGGCAGCGGAGACGACATAGCCAAATCCATGGCAGCCACATCTGGTTGGTATTCAAATAGTACAGCAGGCAATGTAGGTAATGACCAAGCAAGTAACAATAGAAGTGGTTTTACAGCCCTTCCGGGTGGTTGTCGTTGGGCTGCTGGCCCCTTTCAATCAAATTTTTTGGGTTACTGGTGGAGTTTTACAACAGAGGATGATAAGGGCAAAGTTACGGGTTATATTCTTTTCCACTCGCGTAGCACTCTCGGGAGTTTAGATATGTTCGGTAAGGGAAGTGGTTTTTCTGTTCGCTGTTTGAAGGATCAATAGACCATAGATAATAATTTACTAACAGCTCCGGGGGCTTTTTATTATTTATGAGAGGCTGAAAAATCATTAAAATAAGTGTATGTAATCAGTAATGTAACAAAAAATCACTGCCTGTAATATATTGATTCACAAGCGGTAATCGTAACTAATAACAGAGAAAGAGGGTCTTGTACATGCTTTTAAATATACTGCCAGATTGGCTATTTTAGTATAACATATAAGACTTGAGCCGATAGTAGGGAAAATTAATAGGATGGGGGGTCAACTTAAAAAATCTTAAAAAAGAAAAACACCCAAACCCTGATGAAATAATTCCTGCCATCCAGTTTATAGAGTTCAACCAAAATCCGACCTTTTTTGACCTATAAAGACATAGAATAAAATGCTGTATATTTACTATCATAACTTTAACTTACAGATCCTGACTTTCAGCTCCTAACTTACTGAGGCAAAAATAAAGTTGCCTTTGGCTTAAACAAGGTGTAACTTTGATATTGAAATAAATTAAACTCTGATGGCAAGCCTTATCCCCGGATACGAATACGACATCTTCATCAGCTACCGCCAGAAAGATAATAAATACGATGGCTGGGTAACTGAATTTGTTGATAACCTGAAGAAGGAACTGGAAGCAACTTTCAAAGAAGATTTATCAATCTATTTCGATGAGAATCCTCACGATGGTTTATTGGAGACGCACAATGTTGATAAAAGTCTTGAAGGTAAATTGAAATGTCTCATCTTCATCCCAATCATCTCACAGACATATTGCGACTCAAAAAGTTTTGCCTGGCAGCATGAGTTTTGTGCCTTTAATAAAATGGCAAAAGAAGACCAGTTCGGAAAAGATATCAGGTTAAGCAGCGGGAATGTTTCAAGCAGGATATTACCTGTTAAAATTCATGACCTTGATCCGGAAGATAAAGCACTTCTTGAAAATGAACTTGGAGGAGTGCTGCGGTGCGTAGAGTTTATTTTTAAGTCGGCAGGTGTCAACAGACCCTTAAGGGCAAATGAAGATCACCCGCAGGACAATCTTACTAAAACTTACTATCGTGATCAGATCAATAAGGTTGCAAATGCAGTTAAAGAAATAATAACGGCTTTAAAAAAGTATAATTCCAGGGATGAAACGGTTGAAGAAAAAGTATTCGCGGCAAAACCTGCACCCCGAAAAATCCTGAATAAAAGAACCGTTTCAGTGCCCTTTTTAATATTGGCCCTTTTAGTACTTGGATACTTCTTTATCCCAAAGCTGTTTAAAGCAAAAGAACAGGTTGAAAAATCCATTGCAGTTCTGCCCTTTCATTATCTCGGTTCTGATACGGCTCAGGCATACTTCTGTGATGGTATAAGAGAAGAGATCCTGAATCATTTGCAAAAAATCAATGCGCTATCTGTCAGGTCAAGAACGTCATCAGACCAATACAGGAACACACAAAAAAACAGTATCGTAATTGGGAATGAATTGAATGTTGGTTATCTGGTTGAAGGAAGCATTGGGGTTGAGGGAAATGAAATAAAAATATGGGTACAATTAATTGATGCAAAAACTGATGTACACATCTGGTCGGAAGATTACATTAAAGAAAAGACTTCAATATTCGCTCTCCAGAGTGAAATTGCACAAAAAATTGCATCAGAATTAAGGGTTGTGCTGACTCCCGGGGAAATAGAAAAAATAGATAAAAGGCCAACGGAGAATCTTGAGGCTTATCAGGCCTATTTACGGGGTCGCTACTATGCCGGACTTGGAAAAAAAGAAGAAGCCATCAATGAGGGGCTAAAGGCTGTGGCACTTTTACCAATTTCAAAAGATGCTGTTTATGGAATTACATTTGTATTTGACCTGGCTATTATTTACACCATGCTTGGTGAATTCGATCTGGCTCTCGATAATTTGGATCAGATTCTCTCTATACCTTCCTGGATATCAACTATGTGGTTTGAATGGGATATCCGTTTAATACCTCTTAAAACACACCCCGGATATAAAAAACTGCTGTCCAAATACGCGATTGATAAATAACCTTATGCAAGGATTGAAATTTTAATCTCTTTAAAACCAAATTACTATGGCTGGAATTTTTAAGTTCACCTTCGGCCCCTGGAATATCCATGAGGGAGGGGACCCTTTTGGCCCTGCGGTCAGAAAAAGTATTGAATTCTCAAAAAAACTGGAATCTTATAAAAAACTTGGATTTGATGGCGTTCAGTTTCATGATGATGACGCTGTACCGGATATGAACAACCTCTTACCTCAACAGATCGTCGGCCAGGCACAAGAGTTAAAGAAAATACTGGACAACATCGGAATGGCCGCCGAGTTTGTAGCTCCAAGGTTATGGGAAGATATGCGAACCATCGACGGAGGATACACCTCAAATGATCCGGCTTGTAGAAACTATGCCATAGAGAGAAGTAAACGTTCCATTGATATTGCAAATGCTCTTGGCACACATCTGCTGGTATTATGGCTTGCACGCGAAGGAACATACATCCGGGAATCAAAAGACAGCAGGGTGGCTACCGAAAGGATCATTGAGGCCATTAACTTAATGCTTGCCTATGATCCTGAAATCAGGGTCTGCATTGAACCTAAACCAAATGAACCAATGGATCATAGCTATATTCCAACCGCAGGTCATGCTATCGCATTGGCATTGTTATCAAGCGATCCGGATCGCGTTGGTATAAACATTGAAAGCGCCCATGCCATACTGGCTGGTTTGGATCCCTCTGATGAGATGGGCTTTGCATTGACATTCAATAAGCTTTGGACAGTTCACCTGAATGATCAGAATGGATTAAAATTCGATCAGGACAAAACATTTGGTTCCGTTGATTTACGAAGGGCTTTTAACCAGGTGCGAATCCTCGACAAGCATAATTATGGGAACAATGGCGAATTTGTAGGTCTTGATGTCAAGGCTATGAGGACTCAAAAGGATGAAGTTGCAACCAAACACCTGACCAATAGCATAGAAATATTTCTTAAGCTGTTAAACATCTCAAGGAAAATAGACGATAAATTTATTTTGAAATGTCAGCAGGAACGTGATTACGAAGAATTGGACCTGTATATTATGAAATCACTCCTGGGTGGATGAACGATAGTGATTATTTAATAATGAACATTATAATCCATGGAGCAGGAAGGTTAACTCTTCAATGCATCAGGTGCATAAGAGCGGTGACAAGATGTATGTAGACTATGCCGGCGAAAAGCTTTCCTTTGTTGATCAGACAACAGGCG
>JBDRNO010000093.1:0-43125 GCA_043811005.1 Bacteroidota bacterium
CCGTTGCAGCTTACATCGGTCCATGTGAACACAACGCTCATTGTACCAGGGCCGTTTACAACAACTGATTCAGATACGTCTGATCCACAAGAGTCAGAAACAGTTATAGTGTATGTTCCCTCTACAAGGTTGATTGCTGAAGCTGTTGTATCTCCGGATGGAGACCAGAGATATGTGTAAGGAGGCGTACCTCCGGCAGGCATAACCGTTGCCGTTCCGTCACCTCCCACCATACAGTTTACGTCCGTACTTGTGACTGATGCGGATAATGCTGCGGGTTGAATGATGGTTACAATATCCGTTGTCAGGCATCCGTTAACATCAGTTATGTTCACTGTATAGTTACCCGGAAAAAGGCCTATTGCCGTTGAATTGACCTGCCCGTTGTTCCACAAATAATTATAAGGAGGCGTACCTCCACTTGCGGTGAGCGTAGCCGAACCGTCACCGCCACCGTAACAGCTAACATCAGATTTTGTCATGGTGGTTGTCAGGGTCAGGGGCTGAGTAATAATAACCGAATCAATAATAATATCACTACAAAGATCAGTAGTGGTTAATACATAGGTTCCGGTATCTAAGCCGGAGAGACTATTTGTCGTTTCCCCTCCCGGAGACCATGAATATGTATACGGTGCGGTTCCGTTTGAAACCGTGACGCTTGCTGTGCCGTCAGCGTAACCATTACAGCTCACATCTGTTTGTGTAACGCTGCCTGCCAAAGCGAGAGGTCCGTCAATGATGACGGCATCTGAAACAGCGCTTCCGCATGAATCAGTAATTATCACCGTATAGATACCTGCCGGCAGCCCGGTGGCTGTTGTGCCGGTTTGTGAACCCGGATCATCCCACAAGTAAGTGTAGGGAAGTGTGCCTCCGGATGGTGTTACTGTTGCTGAACCG
The DNA here is from genome assembly GCA_043811005.1 of Bacteroidota bacterium. Classification (GTDB taxonomy): domain Bacteria; phylum Bacteroidota; class Bacteroidia; order NORP154; family NORP154; genus JBDRNO01. The sequence goes on from JBDRNO010000093.1 coordinate 904, forward strand.
GTAGAATCGCCATTACAGGATACATCTGTTGTGCCTGTGATGGAAGCAGTTAGAGCAACGGGTTGAATAATGGTTATAATATCTGTTGCAAGACAACCATTGGCGTCAGTAACGTTTACAGTATAGTTACCCGGGAAAAGGCCTATTGTAGTAGAAGTCGTTTGCCCGTTGTTCCATGAATAATTGTAAGGAGGTGTGCCTCCGGATGGAATCGCGGTAGCAGTTCCATTTCCAAATCCATTACAGCTTACATCTGTTTTGACCATAGTGGTCGTCAGGGTTAATGGCTGGGTAATAATAACCGAATCATTTATAACATCACCGCAAAGATCAGTAACGGTTACTGTATAGGTTCCTGTGTCTAAACCAATGATATTGGGTGTTATCTCTCCTCCGGGCAACCAGGAATATGTATGGGAAGTGTTCCGCCTGAAACAATGACAATAGCTGTCCCATTAGCATACCCGTTACAGGTCACATCTGTTTGTATGATGCTGTAGCTCAGAGCAAGGGGTTCATCAATAATGGCAGCTTCGGTAACAATGCTTCCGCAAGAATCGGTAATTATAACATTAAAAGTGCCTGCAGTAAGCCCTGAAGCAGTGGAACCTGTTTGCGAAGCTGGGTCATCCCATAAGTAAGTGTAGGGAGGTGTGCCTCCCGAAGGCGTTACTGTGGCTGAACCGGTAGAATCGCCAGAGCAAGATACATTCGTTGTTCCGTTAACGGAAGCAGACAAAGCAGGTGGTTCTGTTATGACAATGCTATTAGAAGCCAGGCATCCGTTGGCATCTGTTATGTTTACCATATAATTGCCGGGGAAAAGTCCTATTGCCAATGAATCAGTTTGCCCGTTATTCCATGAATAATTATACGGAGGTGTGCCTCCCGAGGGGCTCGTACTTGCTGTCCCGTCACCTGAACCATTACAGCTAACATCTGATTTTGCCATGCTTGTTGTTAGTGTTAATGGCTGGGATATAATAACCGAATCATTTATAACATCACCGCAAAGATCAGTAACGGTTACTATAAAGGTTCCTGTGTCTAAACCAATGATATTGGGTGTTATCTCTCCTCCGGGCGACCAGGAATATGTATAGGGAAGTGTTCCGTCAGAAACAATGACAGCAGCAGCGCCATCGGCATAGCCATTGCATCTCACATTTGTCTGTATGATGCTGTCGCTCAGGGCAGGGGGTTCATAAATAATTGCGGTTTCTGAGACAATGCTTCCGCAAGAGTCGGTAATAGTAGCAATATAAGTGCTGGCTGCCAGTCCTATGGCGGTGGATCCTGATTGTGAAGCGGGGTCATCCCATAGATAAGTGTATGGAGGAGTGCCTCCTGAAGGAGTTACCGTTGCCGATCCCGTAGAACCGCCATTGCATGATACATCAGTTGTCCCGGTAATGGAAGCAGACAAAGCAGGTGGTTCTGTAATGACAATGCTATTAGAAGCCAGGCATCCGTTGGCATCAAACACATTCACCCCATAGCTTCCGGGGAAGAGGGCTATTGCAGTATAAGTTGTCTGTCCGTTATTCCAATTATAATTATATGGAGGTGTTCCACCTGCAGGAGTAACCGTAGCCGTTCCGTCACCGCCTCCGTTGCAGGTTACATCTGTCTTTGAAATTGAAGTAGTTAATACGGCTGGTTCATTGATAACCGCTGTATCTGTAATGGATAAAGCACATGCATCCGTAACGTTCACTATATATGAGCCGGAATCTAATCCTGAAAGATCTTCAATTGTACTTGTTCCCGGATCATCCCATAGGTATGTATATGGCTCTGTTCCACCTGTAACAGTAAGGTCTGCTGAACCATCAATTACACCATTACAACTCATATCCATTGTTGTGATACTGCTGCTTAGTGAAGATGGTTCATTTATAATAACGGAATCGGTTAAAACAGCGCTACAAGAATCTGTAACAGTTACAATATAAGTGCCTGCCGTTAGACCGGAAACATCTTCTATTGTGCTGGGTCCTGGATCATTCCATAGATAGGTATATGGTGTTGTTCCTCCTGTAACTGTCAGGTCTGCTGATCCATTACTGCCTCCGTTACAGGTTGCATCCGTACCTGTGATAGATATCGTTAAAGCAGTGGGCTGAGTGATAGCAATGTTATTTGATGCAAGGCATCCGTTGGCATCAAATACGTTTACTCCATAGCTGCCGGGGAAAAGAGCAATTGCCATAGAAGTTGTTTGCCCGTTGTTCCAGTTATAATTATAGGGTGTTGTACCACCAACAGGTGCTAGCGTAGCAGTACCGTCATTACCGCCATTGCAGCTTACATTGGTTCCGGTAATGGTTGTGGTTAACAGGTCCGGCTCGTTGATGACAACGCTGTCAGAGATGTTTATACCGCAGTCATCTGTAATATTTACAGTATAAATCCCTGAATCCAACCCAAAAATATCTTCTGTAATACTTGTACCGGGGTCATTCCATAGGTAGGTATAGGGCGGTGTGCCTCCACTTGTGGTGAGCGCAGCCGAACCATCAGCATTGTTCTTGCAGCTAATGCCTGTTGCAATAATGCTGCTGCTAAGTGCCGGGGGTTCGTTGATAATAATAGAATCATTAATAACCGCGCTGCAGGAATCAGTAATAGTTATCAAGTAGGTCCCTGCCGTTAATCCCGTAATATCCTCTGTAGTGGCGCTGTTTGACCAGGAAAAAGTGTAGGGTGAAGTGCCTCCTGAAAAAGTAAGATCAACAGCACCGGTGCTACCGCCAATGCAAGTAACGCCTGTGCCCGATAGTGAAGCGGTTAGCGTATTGGGCTGGTTGATGGTAATGATATTATTGGCAACACAACCAACTACATCAAATACATTCACAGAATAAGTTCCGGGAAGCAGGTTTGACGCGGTGGAGTCGATTTGACCATTACTCCAATTGTAATTGTAAGGAGGGGTGCCTCCCGATGGAACTGCGGAAGCGGTACCGTCATTTCCTGAATAGCAATTTACATCTGTTTTTGCAATGACAGTTGTTAACAAGGCAGGTTCTGTGATAATAACTGTATCATTTGCAGAACATCCATTGATATCAGTGACCGTTACCGTATATGAGCCAGCACTAAGTGTAGCGATATCTTCAGTAGTGGCACTGTTTGACCATGAATAGGTATAGGTAGGAAAACCGCCTGAAATCGTTAGATCTGCCGTACCGTCATTGCCACCAGAACAACTTACATTTGTTGGGATAATACTTGTTAAAATGTCGATATCATGAACTTCAGTAATAGTAGTGGCGGGAACGGTTGTCGCGCTCTCCCTGGTATAACCTGATGTAGCTACCGTTGTTGTTGTGAAATTTTCCTGGCTTGCGCCCGTTGTAATTATTGTGGTTACATCACTTTGAAAACAGGTGCCTGTTTTTCCATTTGCATCAGTTTTAAAAAAATAGAAATCAGCATTTCCAGCACCGAAACTATAGGTGTAACCACAAATTGCGAAACCTCCATCTGCTGTTTGCTGGATCGCTGAATAGAGCACATCACCGGAGCTTCCTCCATACTTCTTGGACCATATAACGGAACCGGCTGAATCGGTTCGGACGAGATAAATATCAGAACTCCAGGTTATATTACCAGCAAAAATATAACCCCCATCTGAGGTCTGCCTCACCTTTTTTCCGTAATCATAAAAGTTAGTGCCATACGATTTAGACCATCCAATGCTGCCATTAGCATCAATCTTTATCAAATAGTAATCCGCCCATGATGTTGTAAAACTTCTTGTATCTCCTCCAATTACATAACCACCATCTATCGTTTGCTCAATTGAATATCCCTTGTCATCCTCAGTTCCTCCATAGACCCTGGTCCATAAAGTATCTCCGCCAGCATCGGTTTTGATCACATAAACATCGTAGAGTCCTGCCCCGGAACCATTTGTCTCCCCCACCACGATGTATCCACCATCAGTGGTCTGTTTTACTTCATATGCCTTTTCAGTACCACCCCCGTCATATGACCTTGTCCATAAGGTATCACCGGTAGCATCAGTTTTCATGAGTAGAATATTGTTATTGCCATACCCTACCACAATAAAGCCACCATCGAAAGTTTGCTGGACATCTTCTGTATAATCACTACCAGCTACATCATATTTCCTTGTCCAAACTGTATCACCAAGATTATCCAGACGTAATAAATAAGCACTCCAGCCTGGGCCAGAAACAAATGCGCTTCCCGCAACGATATAACCGCCACCATCCAACTCTCTTACGGCATACCCCTTTTCCGGGTCCGTGCTTCCGTAAGTTTTTGTCCATTGTATATTGGCTTCTTCATCAGTCTTTATCAGATAAACATCATCATCGCCCTGCCCAAAACTTTGTGTATATCCCACTAGAATATAACCGCCATCCATGGTTTGTTCAACTCCTCGTGCAATGTCAGCATTGATACCTCCAAAGGTTTTCTGGAAGGTTGTTGCAAAGGAAGAAGACGAGATTATTTCAAAGTCACATAGGGTATCCTGAGGTTCTGAAAAAGCCTGAACGCTGAAAGAATAGCTTTCCAGAATAGCTCCACTGTTGATCGTTGCAACGGGAGAGCCTTCTATAATTATGACACTGGAGACCGTAGTAGCTCCAACCTGCTGATTGCACGAAGTATTTCCATATTGGTCGGTTTTTATCAGATATATATCATCTCCGCCATTACCAAAACTTTGGGTCATCCCGACAACCATATAACCTCCATCACTCGATTGCGCTATCGATAATCCCTCATCCGCCCCGATTCCTCCATATGTTTTGGTCCAGAGTACATTCCCAAGCTCATCTGTACTAACAAGATATACATCCTCTGCACCGGCACCGAAGCTACTTGTGCTTCCTGTAATAATTACTCCCTCATCTGTTGTGATTAGCATTTCATATCCATATTCCCAACCGGCACCACCATAGGTTTTAGCCCAGAGTGTATTTCCGGTACTGTCTGTGCGGATCAGGAAAATATCTGTTTCGCCTGCTCCAAAGCCAGTGGTTTCACCCACAATGAAGTAACCTCCATCAGAAGTTTGCCTGACTGACTTTGCATTGCCAGAGCCTGTTGCACCCCTATATGTTTTTATCCATTGTTTGGTGCCGGCTGAATCTAATCTTAACAAAAACACATTTGGGCTAGGAGATCCAAGACTGGTCTTTCCGGTGATAATATAACCACCATCAGCTGTTTGTATTCCAGCATAGCCATAATCGTACCAGGCACCACCAAAAGTTCTTGTCCATAATGTGTCACCTGTAGAATCTGTTTTGATCACATAGATGTCCTGGTTGCCCTCACCATAGCTAAAGGTGTATCCCGTGATGAGGTATCCTCCATCCGTAGTTTGCACAATATCATTGCCGTATTCACTTTCCGGACCTACATATTTTCTTGTCCAGATCGAATCACCCAGGGAATCTGTCTTTATGAGGCAAATATCATTACTGTTACCGGGAGTAGCTTCATCTCCGGTGATAATATATCCCCCGTCTGCCGTTTGCCTTACCGCATTGGCATTATTATAAAAGCTCCCCGCACCCGCGTAAGCTACAGACCATGTAACATTTCCGTATTCATCGGTTTTAGTGAGCAGCATTTCACTGACACTAGAAAAATTTTTAGTTTTACCTGCAATGATATACCCACCGTCAGAAGTCTGCTGAACTGAATTGGCAATATCTTCGTTTGTTCCACCAAGTGTTTTTTGCCCGGATAAGGTTTGGGATTGCGCGTTGACCATTAAAAGGGTAAATATTATCGATAGCATCACGTGAAGTTTCTGCGGGATGAAATCTTGCATGGTGAAATTAATTCTCACCGTAAATAAATTTTTCATTTGTATTATTTTTAGATGTTAAAAATCTGTACAAAGATACTATAACTGTCAGTTAAAAAAACCTGCTGGATAATTAAATCCGGCAGGTTCTTAAACTAAGCGATAGGATCGCCCTAATACAGTCGTTTCTCCTTACAGGGCAGGCTTGGAGCAGATCCTATCAATGCTTAAAAAGATCATTCAATAATAATTTTTTTATTGATAACCCCCCTCTTAGTTATTACTTGCAAATGGTATATACCTTTACTATATCCAGAAAGGTCGATCTCTTTATTGAATAAGCCGGATATCCTACCCGTTGGCTCAGAATAGATCAGTTGCCCCTGCATGTCAAATATCTCAATTTTTATATCCTCTTTTTCTTCCGGATATATTTCTAAATTGAATATTCCTTTATTAGGGTTAGGATAAACTTTAAACTTCAAACCTGCAACCTGAACCTCACTGATTCCTACAGGGTTGACATTGATGTAATTGGTCTTTATAAGGGTATCTGTTCCGTTTGGATTAGTTACAACAAGAGTAACATTAAAGGGTCCTTGTGTATTGTAAGTGATATTTACCGGGTTTTGGATAATCGAAAATGATGGATTCCCACCTTCAAATAACCAGGTCCATAATGTTGGGGTGTTTTGTGATTGATCCAGGAAATCGATACTGCCCCCAAATGTAATACTGGTATCACTGGCAATGAAACCTGCCACGGGTGCTGCACCCCCTGACGGAGTGACCAGGATGTAACAGGTTTTCGTCAATGAATCAGAACCATACGCATTGGTTGCAATCAAGGTTACATCATAGCATCCGGTATCGGCATAAACTATATTAGTTGGATTTTGCATAGTTGAACTCGAAGGTGTTCCTCCTGTAAATGTCCAGGACCATGATGTTGGATTATTAGTTGAGAAATCTGTGAAATTAACGCTGCCACCGGCTACAATACTGGTCGGATTTGCTGTAAAGTTTGCAACTGGTGCTGATCCGGTTGAGGTGACATTAATGTAGCATGTCTTTGTTATTGAATCTGTCCCGAATGTATTGGTTGCTACCAGAGTTACATCATAACACCCTGTATCGTTATATACGATATTAGTGGGATATTGCACAGTTGAACTCGAAGGTGTTCCTCCTGTAAACGCCCATGACCAGAATGTTGGACTATTAGTTGAGATATCTGTGAAATTAACACTGCCACCGGCTACAATACTGGTTGGATTTGCTGTAAAGTTTGCAACTGGTGCTGATCCGGTTGAGGTGACACTAATGTAATTTGTCTTTGTAAGGGTATCTGTTCCGTATGGATTAGTTACAACAAGAGTAACATCAAAGGATCCTTGTGTATTGTAAGTGATATTTGCCGGGTTTTGGTTTAAAGAAAATGACGGGTTTCCACTGTCGAAGTACCAAGTCCATGATGTTGGGGTGTTTTGTGATTGATCCAGGAAATCAATACTGCCCCCGACTGTAATACTGGTATTACTGGCAATGAAATCTGCCACGGGTGCTGCACCCCCTGATGAGGTGACATTAATGTAGCATGTCTTAGTTATTGAATCTGTCCCGAATGTATTGGTTGCTACCAGTTTTACCTCATAACAACCTGTATCGTTATATACGATATTTGTGGGATCTTGCACAGTTGAACTCGATGGGGTTCCACCTGTAAACGTCCATGACCAGGATATTGGATTATTAGTTGAGAAATCTGTGAAATTAACGCTGCCACCGGCTACAATACTTGTTGTATCTGCTGTAAAATCCGGCACTGGTAACGCTCCGGTAGATATTGATGTTGTATTGGATTTGGACGAGTTGTAGTCTTTTGTTTTGAGGGTAGAAGTACAGCCCGTAGAATGCACAACTTCGATATTATAATTCAGAATACCAATTGGTGCATTAATATTTGTATATGTGAAGTTGGAATTGGTAACCGAATCAATTGCCTCAAAATTTCCGGTCCCCAGACTGTCTCTCAATATCCTGTAATAATTAAACCCAAATCCTTCATAGTTATCCCAGATCAAAGTAATATCTCCCCCTGTTTCAGTAGGCGGAGTGAGGTGGATCGTTTCGTGATAATCACTAAGTACACTTATGTTTCCACAGGAATCTACTGTAGCTAATTTATACCTGTAGGAAGTGGTTTGCGGATTTATCCCATTAGTTGTGTCAATAAATTCGCTGAGTGAATCGTAAGCAACACTTCCGATATGAACATATCCCAAACCAGCGATCTCTCTGTAAACCCTGAAACTATCAATACCCATTGCAATTACCGGTTTGCTCCATACAACAATATTTTTTGTAGAGGTTGTGTCAACCGTGACAATACATATTGGTTGAGGATCAGTAATTATTGAAATGGTTATATTGTCCACAGCAGTGCAGCCATTTGTATCTGTAACTGTTAAAGTGTAGGTTCCTGTATCCAAGCCGGTTTCTGTTGCACTTGTTCCACCGCTCGACCATAAGTAGTTGTATGGAGTTGTTCCTCCGTTAACGCTTGCAAAAGCGCTGCCTTCAAGGTACCCGCAATGGGCATCAACGGTACTTGTAGATATAATTAGTGAATCCGGTTCATTGATCGTGGCACCTACCCCTGTCCAGCAGCCGCTTCCGTCCTGGATAATAACTGAAAAGTAGCCGGGATCAAGGTTGAAAATATCCTGGGAAAAGCTGCCGTTTGACCATATATACATGTATGGGGTTGTACCACCGGTAACTGCAATATCAATACTGCCGTCACCGGCACCATAACAGCTTATATCAGAGTTGTTGACGGAAATTACTGGTGCGTTGGCATTATTGACCATCACAGTAATTGATGAAGTACAATTATTGGCATCGGTAACTGTAACATTATATGCATTTGCTGAAAGGGCAGTTGCAGTTGCAGTTGTCTGTGAGCCGGCATTTGCATCCCATTGGTAAGTATAAGGGCTTGTACCCCCGGAAGCAATAACTGTTGCGCTGCCATCCATTTCACCACAGTTGGCATCAACAGTATTACTGCTTAGGGAAATTGGGCCGGGTTCATTAACGGTAATTATTTCAAAACCGTTACAGTTGTTTGAATCGGTTACACTGATAATATACGACCCTGCTGACAGGTTGCTTATATCGTCTATTGTATCACCGTTTGACCATGAGTAAATAAAGGGCGGATTACCGCTTACAGTGATATCAACAGAGCCATCTGTTCCACCATCACAGGATACATTATTAGCCGAATAAGAAATTTCCGGGCCGTTATTATCATTAATGATAATTGTATCAGAAACAGCACAGCCATTAGCGTCTGTAACAGTAAGGGAGTATGTTCCTGCTAATAAGTTTGTGATTATGGGGTTAGTTGACCCATTAGACCATTGATATGTATAAGGGTTTGAACCATTGCTTGCGACAACTGAGGCGCTGCCATCAGCGGTTTCACATGTTGATGCAACGGTTGTTAATGTTAGGGATATAGGTACAGGGTTATTAATTGTAATGGCAGAGGTAGAACTGCAGCCATTGGCATCGGTCACTGTAACATTATAAGTTCCTGCACCAAGGTTATTGGCAGTGTCCGTTGTTTGTTCCAGGGGGTCGTCCCATATGTAAATGTAGGGTGCATCTCCACTGCTGGCGGAAATAGCAGCGCTCCCGTCACTGCCGCCATAGCAAGTCGGATCAATGGTTGAAGTGAAAGTCAGGGCAGGGCCTCCGATACTGTTGACGTCAACAACATCTGTAAAGGTAGCGCTGCTTCCACAGCCGTTTGTTATTGTAACGCTTACCGGATAATTACCAGGAGTGGAATATGAGTGTGAAACATTTGGTGAAATGGTTGTCAAATATGTTCCGTCACCGAAACCCCAGTCGTAAGTAGAGCCGCCAAATCCAAGGAAGGTGATGTCGGTACATGTATTGTAACCGCTGTTGCCTATTGGCGGCTCAATATATATCTCGCCACTAATAAGAAGGTTAGTATCTATTGTAACATATAAGGAATCAGAAGTGCTATTTCCGCAACTATTGAATAAGGTTAGCTTAACGAGATAAGTCCCGGCAGTATCATAAGCATGTTTAATTATTGTAACCGGTATTCCCATTTCTGTCATAACTTGTTCGGTTGCCGTACCATAAGTACTGTCACCAAAATCCCACACATTAGTACCAGCTCCGTAGAAAAAGAAAAGAATAGCATCCCCGGGACAGCCAGCCACACCTGATCCTCCAGCTACGCCAAACATTTCACCAATAACTGGGATTACACTATCTTGTATTTGAATAACAGAATTGGATGTTGCACTATTGCCGCAGCTATTGGTTACTGTTAGGGTGACAGCATAATTACCCGTATCGATATATATATGAGATGAACCGGTGCCCATCGTTGTATCGGCAAATCCATCTCCATAATCCCATGAATAAATATAGCTGCTCTGCCAGTCATCTTCCGTGCTGAGGAACACCTCATCACCAGGGCATGCCGGATTAACCGGAATATAGATATCTGAAATATCCATAGGGGCATTATCATCAATAACTAAGGTTTCATATATAGTTGTATCATCACCGCAATTGTTGAATAATGTCAATTGCACAGTATACGTGCCGGCTGAGTCATAAGAATGATTAACATTTCTTGAGGTTGTAACAATTGTGTCGCCATCTCCGAAATTCCAAATATATGTTACGAATCCACTTGACGTATTAAACATGATTAGATCACCGGGGCAAGGCAGGTCCGGGTTAACATTGATATAAAGATAACCGGGGAATACTCCCATTGTATCAACCGTTACTGTGTTTGATAAGATCGTATCAATGCCACAATTATTAATGATCGTAACATTAACCATGTATATACCAATTGAATCATAAGTATGATCTGCCCAGGAAGATCCATAGGCAGTGCTTCCATCTCCAAAATCCCAATAATAGGATGCATAACCATAATCTGTACTGAAAGAAGCATCATCACCCGGGCAAATGGAATTATCGGGCCATTTATCAAGTTCGATTGAATTAGGAAAACCTACATCATTTCTTACCACAACGGTATTAGATATAATAGTATCAAAACCACAATAGTTTGTTATTTCTACGGAAATTGTGTATATTCCCGTATCATTGTATGTATGGTAAGGATAATTGCCTGATACGGAATCAGCAGGACTGTCATCCCCGAAATCCCAAACGTAAGAGAAATAACCCCCTGAAGCGTAAAGACTTATATCATCTCCAGGGCATGCAGTATCAGGGTTGATTGAAAGTTGCAAATTACCTGGAAGTTGTATATCATCGGTGATGTCTATCACATAATTCAAGGTTGTATCATTTCCGCACAGGTTTATCAAGGTTACTGAAGCATTATATGAACCTGTATCTGGATATGTGTGATAAACGTATCCAGAGGAGGTTGTATCAACCATGCTGCTGTCGCCATAATCCCAGATATTTACGGGGTATTTTTTAGAAACCTGAACACTGATCTGTTTACCAGGGCAGGAGGGAGTAGAATATATATCAAGTGTTATGCTGCCGGGAAAACCAACTGATGTATCAATTAAAACGGTATTGTAAAACGTACTATCATTCCCGCAATAGTTATAGATTGTTACAGACACATTGTAAAGCCCAGTATCTGCATAACTGTGATCGTTGCGATATGAAGTTGTTGAGTCAACCTGACTTCCATCGCCAAAATCCCAGACATAAGCGGGAAAGCCCCAAGGAGCATAAAAATCAATATTTTCAAGTGGACAGGCATTGCTTGGATTCACATTAAGTGAATACCCCGGATTATCCGGAAATGCAATATTATTGCTGATAATTACAGTGTCATATAAAATTGTGTCATTACCACAGGAATTGTAGATTTTAAGAGCCACAGGGAATGTTCCTGTACCGGCATATATGTGAGAGTAATACGAATCGGTAGTTGAATCAACAGGGCTTCCATCCCCAAAATCCAAGACATAAGCGTAGAACCCGCCAGGTGCGTTAAAATTGACTTCTTCACCCGGACATGACAGGTTTGGGTCAATATTAAGAGATACTCCGGGGGAGATCGGTATATTGTTAGTGATTGTAACTGTATCCGTCTTTGTATCGCTGTTTCCGCATCCATTGGTGAGAGTTAATGAAACGGCATAAATACCCGTACTATCATAAGAATGGTAAGGATAGCCCGAAGATGAGGTGTAACTGTCGCCAAAATCCCATAAGTAAGAAGCGCCCTGGTTCCAGGGCTGAAAGCTAATTTGTTCATTCGGACAAGCAGGGTCATTCCAAAAGCCAAAACCTGCATTGGGAATAATAGTAGTGTCTACTGTTACACTGTCTATTATTGTATCAATGCCACAAACAGTATTAATAACCAAAGTTACGGCATAAGTTCCTGTTGAATTATATGTATTGCTTACCCATTGTCCTGTGGCGGTATTACCATCTCCAAAATCCCAGGAATATGAAGATGCCTCATCCCCTGAGCTGAAGCTGATATTATCCCCGGGACATACAGTATCTGCTGATATGTTAAAATTTCCGGAAGCTCCTAAAACCTGGATATTTAAATCTGCGTATCCAATGTAATTCCATAAAGTATCATAAACGTTCATATAGATCCAATATGTGTCACTGGAAGTATAAGTATGGGAAATTGTTGTTGTTAGAGTGTCATTTTTATAATCACCGTCCCCGAAATCCCAGTCATAATAATAGGCATTTGTATCTGTAGTGGTATTGGTAAAAGTGACGGTTAGAGGCGGGCAACCCTGGGTTGTGTCGGGTGTGAAACTATACTGTGAAACAGCAAGGTTTATGCTAAATAGTGTAATTATGATTACACACATTATTTTACCGGTAAATGGTTTTTTCATGGTTTTTTATGTTTAGGAAAAGTGATTTTAGACAAAAGTAATAAAATTGATAAAGTAAAATCACACACAAAAATTTATATACGGGATTATCCAGAAAAGAAAAACCCTGTCAGGGTGAAACTTATCCCGCCTGTCCCGATGCAAACGGGGCAGGCGGGAAACCCTGACAGGGCTATAAAAAAGGAGAAAAGTTTTTCTATTCTCTTACTATTTTTTTATTGATAACCCCTTTTTTAGTTATTACTTGCAAATGGTAAATGCCACCACGATAACCCGAAAGGTCTATCTCTTTATTGAAGATGCCTGATATCCTGCCCGTTTGCTCCGAATAAATCAACTGACCCCGCATATCAAATATATCAATCTTTACATCCTCTTTTTCTTCCAAATATATCTCTAAATTGAATATTCCTTTATTCGGATTAGGATAAACTTTAAACTTTAAACTTGAAACCTGAAACTCATCTATACCTACAGAGCTGACCTCAATGTAATTTGTCTCTGTTAAAGAATCCGAGCCAAAAGCATTGGTTGCTACCAGTTTAACATCATAAAATCCGGCAGCGCTGTAAGTAATATTGGTGGGATCCTGCACGGTTGAGCTTGATGGATTCCCTCCTGTAAACGTCCATGCCCAGGATGTTGGGTTATTAGTTGAGATATCTGTGAAATTTACACTGCCTCCGGCAACAATACTGTATATATTTGCTGAAAAGTTTACCGCTGGCGCTGATCCGGTTGTGTCGACATTAATGTAGCATGTCTTTGCTATTGAATCTGATCCGAAAACATTAGTTGCTACCAGGGTTACATTATAACATCCGGTATCGGCATAAACGATATTAGTTGGATTTTGCACAGTTGAACTCGATGGTGTTCCTCCGTCAAATGTCCATGACCATGATGTTGGATCATTTACTGACAGATCCGTGAAATTAACAGTATCGCCTGTTAATATACTTGTCATATCTGCTGTAAAATCTGACACTGGTGCCGAGCCGGTAGCAATTGATGATGTATTGGACTTGGATGAATTGTAGTCTTTTGCTTTCAGGGTAGAAGTACAACCCGTAGAATGCACTACTTCTATAACATAACTGATATATCCTGTTGGGGGATTTGGATCAGTATAAGTAGTATTGGAACTTGTAACTGAATCAAGTACTTCAAAATTACCTGTTCCTGTACTGTCTCTCAATATCCTGTAATAATTGAAACCAAAGCCTTCATAATTATCCCATATCAGGTTTAATGCCGGAGGTATTCCCAAGTTAACAGTAAGGTGAACAGTTTCATGATAATCACTTAATTCACTCTCATTACTACAGGAATCAATTACTGATAATTTATACCTGTAAGATGTAGTTTGAGGATTCACTCCGCTCGTAGTATCCACAAATTCACTCAGTGAATCATAAGCAACACTTCCGACATGAGCGTATCCCAAACCGGCAATTTCTCTGTAAACCCTGAAGCTATCAATACCCATAGCCATTACAGGTTTATCCCATACAACAATATTTTTGGTTGAAGTGGTATCAACCGTAACAATACAGATGGCTTGAGGATCAGTATTTACTGAAATAGTAACATTATTAACAGCGGTGCAGCCATTGGCATCCGTAACTGTTATTGTATAGCTTCCTGTATCCAGCCCTGTTTCGGTTGCACCTGTTCCGCCACTTGACCATACATAGTAGTATGGAGTTGTGCCACCGCTAACACTTGCAGTTGCACTTCCGTCAGTATAGCCGCAATGTGCATCAACAGCACTTGTGGATATGAACAGCGAATCGGGTTCAGTAATTTCAATGCTTGTTCCTCCCCAACAACCAACGCCATCCTGGAGCATTAATGTATATACACCCGGGGTTAAATTACTTATATCCTGAGTCGTATATCCTACTGGCATCCAGAAATATTGATAAGGTGTTGTACCACTGGTTACTGAAATATTTATAGCGCCATCCGAAGCCCCATAACAGCTTATATTATTTACATTATCCTGAGTAATAGTAGGGGCATTGGCATTACTTACAGTGGCAACAGCAGAATTTGTACAACTATTTGCATCTGTAACTAAAACATTATAAGCATTTGCAGATAATGCTGAGGCGGTATCTGTTGTTTGAGCCAATCCATCATCCCATAGATATGTATAAGGCGTTGTACCTCCACTTACATTCGCAATAGCGCTTCCATTTGCCTGTCCACAATCAGCATTAACTGTAATTATTCCAATATTAATTACTGTGGGCTCAGCAACCGTTGCGTTTACAGATGACTGGCAACCATTTGAATCCGTTACTGTTAATGTATATGTTCCAGCAGTTAAATTATTAATATCTTCTATTGTATTTCCATTTGACCATGAATAAGTAAATGGAGGAACACCGCTAATAGTAATATCAATAGAGCCATCTGCGCCATCATTACATGTAACATCATTGACCGAGCTGGAAATTCCGGGGCCTCCTGTATTGATGATATTAACAGCAGCAGATGTTGAGCAGCCGGAAGAGTCAGTAACTGTGACGGTATATGAACCGGCAGACAGGTTACTCTCTAATGAATCCGTACCTCCGCTTGACCAGAGGTATGTGTAAGGACTTGTACCGGAACCCGGGCTGACTGATGCGCTGCCATTCGAAGTACCACAGGCAGCTTCTACTATGGCAGTAGTAAGTGTTATTGGTACAGGTTCATCGATAGTTATACCTGAAGTTGTGCTGCAGCCGTTGACATCAGTTACGGTTACATTATAAGTTCCCGCAACTAAATTACCGGCAGTAGCAGTAGTTTGTCCGGCAGGATCATCCCATAAGTAGGTGAAGGGAGCATCACCACTAATGGCAGAAACGGTTGCGCTTCCATCACTGCCGCTATTGCAATTTACATCCGAGGATGAAGTAAAAGTTAAAGCAGGACCACCGATAGCGTTTACAGATACTGTGCCTGAATAGGTCTCACTGTTGCCGCAATCGTTTGTAATCGTAACACTAACTGCATAATTCCCAGGAGCAGTATATGAATGTGATACAGATGGGGAAATTGTTGTCATGGTGTTTCCATCTCCGAAATTCCATGCAAAAAGAGAACCGCCAAGACCAACAAAAGTTATATCCGTGCAAGTAGTATAGCCGCTATTGCCTATGGGCGGCTCGATATAAAGTTCGCCATTAACGAGCAGGTTCTGTGCTATTGTAACGTAAATGGAATCGGTAGCGCTGTTTCCACAGCTATTGATCAGTGTTAATTTAACCGTATAAGTTCCGGCAGTATCATAAGCATGCATGATAACAGTGACCACGAATCCCATGTCTGTCATAAGAAAGTCAGTCGCTACGTCAGTATAACCATCGCCAAAATCCCATACATTATCACTGGTTCCCATAAAGTAAAACAAGACCGCATCACCGGGACACCCTGCTACACCTGATTCACCGGGTGTTCCAAACATCTCACTGTCAAATGAAGGAACAGCATTAGTATCTATATAAACTACATCGGAAAAGGTAGAAGTGTATCCACAACCATTTGTTACTATTACAGTAGCTGTATAAGTTCCTGTGTCTGCATATATATGAGTAGCGCCTGCACCTATTGTAGTGTCATATGTATTATCCCCAAAATCCCATGAGTAGGTGTAGCTTAGCCCCTCTTCAGTGGAAAAGAAAACCTCATCACCAATACATGAGGGGTTAAAGGGAATGGAGAAACCAACATTTGCAGTAGAAACATTAGTGTCAACTACAATAGTTTCATAGACGGTTGTGCTGTTACCACAACCGTTGGTTAATGTTAAAGAAGCGTAATATGTGCCAATAGAGTCATATTTGTGTTTGATCTTATTCGAAGTTGTGAGGGCAGTATCCCCATCCCCGAAATCCCAGGAATAAGATACATATAGATCTTCAGTATAAAATGTAACCAGGTCACCGGGACAAGAAAGGCCGGGTTCAGCGTCAAAATATATCCACTCGGAAAACGCTGCACTGGTATCCACCGTTATTGTAGCGGACAATGTTGTGTCAATACCACAATTATTGGTGATATTTACAGAAACAGTGTAACTTCCCAGGGAATCATATATATGATTTACCCATGCCGAACCCATAGCGGAATCGCCATCCCCGAAATACCACATATAGGAATCATAACCGTAGGGGGCATTTAATTTGACATTATTACCCGGGCAAGTGGGATTAGGACTGATGTCAAGGGAAATATTGCTTGGGAATCCAACATTTTCACCAATTGTAATTTTATCATATAATGTTGTGTCTTTACCGCAGAAATTGGTTACGTTCACTGAAACATTGTATGTTCCTGTATCGGAATAACTATGAGTACTGTAATTGTCAGATGATGAAACAACAGGGCTGCCATCGCCATAATCCCAAACATAAGAGAGATTGCCAGAGGGTGCATTAAGTTGTATTTTCTGCCCGGGACAGGCAGGGCTGTAATAGAACTCTAAAGAGAGATCTTCGGGGAAATCAGCTGTGCTATCTATAACAACAGTATTATATAAAGTTGTATCCTTACCGCAGAAACTGGTAATTTTCACTGAAAAAGTGTAAGTGCCGGGGTCTGAATAAATATGGTAGGAGCTATTGTCGGATGTTGAATCGGTATAGGTGCTGTCGCCATAATCCCAAACGTAGGAAAGGTTACCCGTAGGGGCATTAAAATAGACCTCTCCACCGGGGCAAGAAATGTCAGGCCATGTATTCACAGAATACCCCGGATCATCCGGAAAATTTGCATTATTATCAATTTCAACGGTATTGTATATAGTTGTATCCATACCGCAGAAGTTGGTTATTTTTACCGAAATATTATATGTGCCGGTATCGGAATAACTATGATTTGAATTGTTAGCATTGTCTCCGTATGTTGAGTCGGCAGGACTTCCATCGCCATAATTCCATACATAAGCAAGATGACCCCACGGAGCATTAAAACCGACCTCTTCACCAGGGCAGGCGGGGGTATAATATACATCTATATTAAACCAGTCGGTTGGGAAACCTACATTATTAGCAATTTCAACAGTACTGTATAAAATTGTATCATTGCCGCAGTAATTAGTTATTTTTAGTGAAACCGGGTAAGTCCCTAGTGATGAATATGTATGGTTTGTATAATTTGCATCTTTACCATAAGTTGAGTCGGCAGGACTGCCATCGCCATAGTCCCAAACATAAGCAAGATACCCGGAGGGGGCATTTAAATAAACAGGTCCATCCGGGCAGGAGGGATTTGGATTTACATTAAAATTCATTGACCAGGGATCATTTGGGAAAGTGGCGTTACTATCAATTACAACAGTGGCATATAATGTAGTGTCTATGCCACATTGATTGGTTATTTTAAGAGAAGCATTGTAATTACCGGTATTTGCATAGATGTGACTTGACCAGTAACTTTCATTACCATAAGTTGAATCCGTAGGGCTTCCATCGCCATAATCCCAAACATAGGATAGATAGCCATCTTCTGTAGAAAAGTTGACTTCCCCGCCAGGGCAGGAGGGGTTTGGTCCTAAATTAAAGGATACTTCCCCCGAAGAGAAACCAACAGTAGAATCTACATAAACAGTATTATAAAGAGTTGTATCATTACCGCAGTAATTGTATATTTTAACAGACACAGGGTAATTTCCCAGGGAAGAATAAGTATGATTTGTATTGTTAGCATTGTCACCATAAGTTGAATCTGTTGGGCTTCCATCGCCATAATTCCATACATACGCCATATTACCCCATGCAGCATCAAAACCGACTTGTCCGCCCGGACATACTGATCCGGGATTAAGATTCAGATATACTGACCACGGATCGAATGTTGTGGATGAATCAACATAGACAGTGTCATATATAGTTGTATCGTTGCCGCATGAATTAAAGAAGATTACAGAAACGGGATAATTGCCCACAGATCCATAAATATGATTGACGTAATTACCGTCATTGCCGGATGTTGTATCGGTCGGGCTTCCATCCCCGTAATCCCAAACATACATACTGTAACCCCAGTCAGCATTTATGTTGACCTCTCCGTCAGGGCAGGTGGGATTGGGATTTATATTCATATTAACCGACCAGGGATCGAAGCCCACACTCGTGTCAATTCTCACGGTATTTGTTTTTATATCAGTATTTCCACAGGAATTGAATACTGTTAGTGTAACTACATAATCTCCGGTATCGGCAAAAGAATGGTTGGTATTGTTGCCTGTGGTTGTATCATCCGGGTTTCCGTCTCCGAAGTTCCAGATGAAAGTAGCTGCGGGGTAGTATGCGTTGAAATTCACAGAGCTTCCCGGGCAAGCGGGGTTTGGATTAATACCAAAATATGCACTTGTTGATACGGAATCACTAACTACAAGAGAATCTATTAAGGTATCGTATCCACACGTAGGAGTATTTAAGATCAAAGTTACTATCATCACACCTGTTGAATCATAGGTATGACCAACACAATCCTCCGAAGCAGTATTACCATCCCCGAAATCCCATGAGAAGGAAGATGCCTCCCAGTTTTGGCTGCAAAAAGATATCTCATCTCCCGGGCAAATGCTGTCAGTTGACATCCAAAAATTGTTTGGTCCCTGTACCTGTATATTTTGGGATACGTTATAATAACCGAGATAATTCCAGAGTGAATCCCAAACATCCAGTGAAGGCCAATAGTCACCGGCATTCGTATATGTGTGGGTTATTGTTGTTGTTAATGAATCCATAAAAGATGGACCGTCATCCCATCCCCACTGAAAGTAATACGCATTTGTATCCGGTGTTGTATTGGTAAAAGTAACCGTTAACGGGGCGCACCCCTGGTTGATGTCTGTTGTAAAACCTGGCTGTGAAACAGCGGGTTTTAGGTTGATAAAGAATATTAGACCGAGCATAGATATATTATATAATGTTCTCTTCACAGATCTGCTTAACGGGGAAGCAGTTAATAATTGGCGTTTTGATAGTGTTTTCATGATTTTGAATTTATATTTTATGTTCAAAAGTAATATATTTTTATTTTATGTTTTATATTCAAACTCAATCTTTTTTAATTCTTTATTATCTTTTAAATTTTTTTTTTTCAGAGTTTCCTTGAATGACACAATGGTTTTAAGTATCTCAGCATCACCGGTAGCCAGGATTTGAGCAGCCAGGATACCTGCATTTTTTGCTCCGTTCAGAGCTACCGTAGCAACCGGTACGCCAGAAGGCATTTGCAGTATGGATAGTATTGAATCCCATCCGTCAATTGAGTTGGATGATTTGATGGGTACTCCAATCACTGGTAATGGGGTTAAGGCAGCGATGACACCCGGCAAATGAGCCGCTCCTCCTGCTCCTGCAATAATAACACGAATGCCTCTTGAGTAAGCATTTTTGGCAAATTCCATTGTTTTCTCCGGTGTTCTGTGTGCGGAGAGGGCATTGATGTCAAAAGGGATTTTAAATTCGTTAAGGATATTGGCAGCTTCCTGCATAATTGGCATATCTGAAGTGCTGCCCATGATGATGCTTACTTTTGGTTGCATGTTATTAGTTTAAAGTTTTTAGCCAGGGTCTGATCCCCTTATGGCGGAAAAGTTGTGTGTTTTTTCCGGATACGTTTTGCAAAAATAAGTTTATTTTGTTATATACTTGAAGAACTTTTTTCAGTATTTTCGCGACTGGGAAACATGGAAGGCATTTATTCAGGAATAATTAACAAACATTAATATGGAAACTGATTTAAAAATGGACAGGGTTAAGATAAAAGATAAGGAATTTGAGATTTTGTTACCATCCGGCAAAATACAAAATGCCGTTAAGGAGATGGCTGAGATGATGAATGTTGAGTTTAAAGGAAAGAACCCATTATTTATCAGTGTTTTGAATGGTTCGTTTATTTTTGCAGCAGACCTCTTGAAAAAAATCAATATTGACTGCGGAATATCATTTGTCAAGCTCGCATCATACGAGGGGACAGCTACAACCGGGGAGATAAAAACATTGGTAGGATTGGATGAAAACATAAAGGACAGGCTCGTAGTGATACTTGAAGATATTGTAGATACCGGCAATACAATTGAAACATTGATCGCCCAACTGAAGGCGTTCAAACCGGCAGAGGTAAAGATTGCAACATTATTATTCAAGCCCGGTGCTTATGAAAAGGACATAAAGATCGATTATATTGCTCTCGAAGTACCCAATGATTTTCTTATCGGTTATGGATTGGATTATGATGGATTGGGGAGGAATTATGAGGAGATATATGTTCTTGTGAAATCAGGTGATTGATGCTGGATGCTGGATATTGGATATTTGATATTGTTATTGTCATAGTCATCGTCATTGTCATTGTAAATCATCTATTATGTTAAACATCGTATTATTTGGCCCTCCAGGGTCAGGAAAAGGAACACAATCAATCCAGTTGAGGGACAGGTATGGGTTGATCCATCTGTCAACAGGTGATATATTACGCAGCGAAATAGCTGCCGGAACAGATTTGGGACTTAGAGCCATGCAATTGATGGATAAGGGAGTTTTAGTTCCCGATGAAGTGGTAGTTGGAATGATCGGCTCTAAATTGGACGAAAATAACAAAGCCGGTGGTTTTATTTTTGACGGGTTCCCCAGAACCATTGCACAGGCAGAAACATTGGATGAACTGCTTGAAGATAATAATATTTCGATAACCATGGTCTTGGCGCTTGATGTAGAGGAAGAAGAGCTAGTAAAACGATTATTACACAGGGGCAAGGATTCAGGACGATCAGATGACAAAAATGAGATGATCATCCGCAACAGGATAAAGGAATACCACAACAAAACCACTCCTTTGTTAAATTATTACCAAAAGCAAAATAAACTATCAAATGTAAAGGGAATGGGGAATATTGAGGATATTTTTGAAAGACTTTGCAACAAGGTTGAGGTTATAGTTCGGTAAAATTTATTTTCTTGCATTTTTTGGCGGGAAATATTTTAACCACCGAGTATCACAGAGGAAAAACTCTGCGGCACTCTGTGCATACCTCAGCGAACCTCTGCTTTTAAAAAAGAGCTCAACCTTTTTGGTCCTGGCTTTACCATGTTATGCATTTAAGATTTTATTATTAACATATTAACGATAATTTTGTTGATGTTAAATTGTTTAAATAAATAATTGTACTAAAAAACGTAAAAGATCTAATTGTTAATAAAGTAATTTTGACCAGATAAATAAGAACAGAGCTTAGTAAATTGATTTAAAAATATTATTTTTGAAAACAAATAGCTTAGTATGCAAAAAACTTGATTATTAATAACCAAATACTCTATTACAATGAAGAAAAAAAATCTAATTAAAGTTCTGATTATTAGTTTGATAATCAATTTTTTATCAAATAGTTTATTTGCCCAGCAAAATGTAGGTTTTGGAACAAACACACCTGACCCGAGTGCAATATTGGATTTGGTTGCTTCCGATAAAGGTTTGTTAATTCCCAGGGTAATACTTAATGATGCAAATACAGCCGCTCCGGTAACTTCTCCTGCAACAGGTGTGTTGATATATAATAATGGTGGAACTGAACCTGATGGATTTTGGTATTGGGATGGATCGCAGTGGGTACAGGTTGGTGCCGGAGGAAGCTCATGTGTTACACTGGATGAAGCTTATGATTGTGGGGGTAATGGAGCCGGACGTACAATTACTGCTGATAATGGCGCTGTTAAGATACAAAAAACAACCGATTACACTGATAACCATGCTTTGCATGCTACTGTTACGTCTGGTATAGTCGCCAACCCATCATCAGGGATTTATGTAGAACATAGTGGACAACAAGGAGTTGCAGTATATGGGGAAATTACAAATACAAGCAATCTCTATAGTGCTGTTCAGGGGATTTCATCAAGCAATCAGGATGAATCTTCCGGATTATCAGGCTGGTTTACCGGGAATGCCGCAGGTTATGGTGTTTATGGAAATAATCAAAGTAATACTGCAGGAAGCCAGGCAATATTAGGACTAAATGAAAGAGTCGCCGGTGGTTGGGGTGTTGAAGGTGCAGGATATAATGGTGTTTATGGTTGGACAAATGAGAATGTTGGCTTTGGCATAGTTGGATATAATTATGCAGGCATTGGAGGAATTGACAATAGTATTGCAGTTTACGGACAAGGTGGAACAGGTGTACAGGGAGAGACAATTTTAGGCACCGGGTTTGGTGTTTTTGGTAAAAATGTTAGTACCAGTATGGCAGATAATGACATTGCTGTTTGCGGTATGAGTAACTATGGTGCAGGGGTTTGGGGCGAAGGAGCAAATTATTTTGGAGTGGTTTCTATTGGAGACGCTTACGTACAAGGCAATCTTACTGTTACGGGAAATCTTACTAAAGGCGGTGGAGCTTTTAAAATTGACCATCCTCAAGACCCGGAAAATAAATATCTGATTCATAGTTTTGTAGAAAGTCCTGATATGATGAATATTTATAATGGAAATGTAATACTTGATAACAATGGAGAAACAACAGTGGAATTGCCAGACTATAACGAAGTGTTAAATATTGATTTTAAATACCAGCTCACTCCTGTTGGATCATCAATGCCAAATTTATATATAGCCGAAGAAGTACAAAATAATTCTTTTAAAATAGCAGGTGGTGTCCCAAATAAAAAAGTAAGCTGGCAAATAACAGGAATAAGAAACGATAAATGGGCACAAAAATACAGGATCATTCCTGAATTGGAAAAGGAAAATAAATATAAAGGAAAATATTTACACCCCGAACTATATGGTAAATCTATTGAAGATGCAATGATTAAACCTTTATTTACTGGTCCTGCAAAAACAAATACATTAGTAAAGTGAAAATATTGAAAAAAACAAAGTGTTTATAGACTGCTTATTTATCTAAAATATTGTAAATAATGAATGTTTTTTATAAAATATTAAGAATTAAATTTAGGTTACATATAATATTGTTTTTTTTAATTTTCTTAAACGTTACAACCTATTCCCAGGTATTTTACAATAATGGCTGTGACATTTATTTTAACAATAGCTCAATTATCAAAGTAACAGGAACCGCTTACAACAATAATTCTGGAACAATAGATAATCTGGGAACATGTACTATTGACAGCAATTTTGTTAATAATGCAACAGCAGGAGGTGATGGAATGTACAAAGTTTCAGGCGATTGGGAAAACAATCAAACATTTAATTCCGGTACAGGAGATGTTATTTTGGAAGGTGCCGACCAGCTAATAACAGGAACAGCAATTACTACTTTTTATGATCTTGAATTAACAGGAAGTGGTATTAAAACACAAACATTAGACTCTTATGTTTCAGATACATTGAATCTTAATGATATGGAATTAGCTACCGATTCATTTATAATGTTTATAACAAATACAGATACTGATGCTATAATCCGAACATCCGGGTTTGTAAGTAGTCTTGGTAATGGTTGCTTATCCCGGGCAACGGCAAATAATTCAATTTATTTATTCCCCGTGGGCTCAAGTTTTGGAACAACAAGGTACAGACCTGTTGAAATAACACCTGCATTATCAAATTTAAATACATATACTGTAAGGATGGCTAATGATGACGCTACAAATGAAGGGTATGGCAGAAGTTTATTAGATACAGGAATATGTCTTGCCAATCCGTATTTTTTTCATAAAATTAACAGAACAGCCGGAACCGATATAGCTAATATTACAATCTTTTATGATGAAACAGATGATGGACCCTGGGAAGGTATTGCCAATTGGAAAAGCTCTATACTACAATGGGAAGATATTGACGCTGATACAGCTATTACCGGATCACCGCTTAATAGTATAGCAAAATATACCTGGGATGATTTTACTGATGACCCCTATATTTTAACTGCGCCAAGCCCAAATATTGATTTAGGTCCTGATACTTTATTTTGTATGGGTATCGACACTTTAGTTCTGGATGCCGGTTACCCGGGCTCAAATTACCTTTGGCAGGACGGCTCCGGCAACCAGGCATTTGTTGTAGATACAAGTGGCACATATTATGTTGAAGTAACCATTCCCGGTGGGTGCACTGCAACAGATACCATTGTGGTAAATGTGCTAACTTCCTATTTGTCAGTTGCCGATACATCCATTTGTCCCGGAGACAGCATCTTTGCCGGAGGTTCCTGGCAAAACAACACAGGAACTTATTACGATTCGCTAACCTCATCTGCCGGCTGCGACAGCATCTTCACTACAAACCTAACCGTATTGACAATAATGAGTTCAACCATTGACACCGGCATCTGCCAGGGCGATAGCATCTTTTTGGGCGGAGCATACCAAAATAGTACCGGTATATATTACGATTCTTTACTATCAGTAGCCGGTTGCGATAGTATTATTGTTACAACAACACTGTCAGTCAATCCAACTACTTCGAGCCCTGTTTCTGTCACTATTTGCAGCAACGACAGTGTCTTCATGGAAGGCGCCTGGCAAGATACTCCAGGTATTTATTATGATACTTTACCATCAGTTACCCTATGCGATAGTGTTATCGTTACAACCCTGTCAGTCAATCCGGCTTTTTCGATCCCTGTTTCAGTTACCATCTGCGGCAACGACAGTGTCTTCCTGGAAGGTAACTGGCAAAATACTGCCGGAATATATTATGATACTTTTTCATCAATTGACGGCTGCGATAGTGTTATCGTTACAACCCTGACAGTCCATCCGGCTTATTCAACTCCTGTTTCAGCCACCATCTGCGGCAACGACAGTGTTTTCCTGGAAGGCGCCTGGCAAAATACTCCCGGGACATATTATGATGCTTTTTCATCAATTGACGGCTGTGATAGTATTATCGTTACAACACTTACAGTCACAACTTATTCAACCCCTGTATCGGTCACCATCTGCGGCAACGATAGTGTATTACTGGAAGGCGCCTGGCAAACTACTCCAGGTACATATTATGATACTTTGCTATCAATTGCCGGCTGCGATAGTGTAATAATTACCACATTAGCAGTTAATGCCCAATCTGATGCCACTATCAATCCTGCAGGTCCTTTCTGTGCAAATGATGCACCGGTAACACTCATTGCTTTTGAACCCAGCGGTGCCTGGAGCGGGAACGGCATCACTGACATATATGCCGGAACTTTTGATCCTGACATAGCCGGTAGTGGAACATGGCAGGTCGTTTATATAATTGCCGGAAGTTGCGGTGATACGGGTTCTATTAACATTGTTGTTAATCCAACACCTGGTGTAAATGCTGGATCAAATGTCAATATCATTTTAGGTGAAAGCACGAATTTTAATGCGACCGGAGGTGTTACATACACCTGGACACCAACCACAGGCCTTAGCTGTACTAATTGCCAGGGTCCAGAAGCAAACCCAAATGAAACAACAACATATACCGTAACCGTTATAGACAATAACGGTTGTTCAGGCAGTGATTCCCTTACCGTTTTTGTAGATATATTCTGCGGAGAGGTGTGGGTACCCAATGCCTTTTCACCAAACAATGACGGAGAAAATGATGAGCTCAAGGTATATGGTGATTGTATTGGATCCATGACCTTTGAAATATACGACCGGTGGGGAGAAAAAGTGTTTGAAAGCAGTTCTCCCTCTGATAGCTGGGATGGAACATTAAGGGGCAAAGCCATGAACAAGGGAGTTTTTGTTTATTACCTGGATGCTACACTATTTAATAACGAGACGGTTAAATTAACAGGAAATATTAGTTTGATAAGGTAGAGGGAAGTTTTACCTCACCCCCAGCCCTTCTCCTAATAACCCTGATATTCATCAGTGCAGGCAGCAGAGGGGAGTGCATACGCGGAGGCTCTCCCCCCCCCTGTTTTTAGGTGGAGAAACAGAGGGAGTAAAAAAAAACTAAAAACTGTTTAGTAATTGTATGGCAATAAATAACAAACTTACAATGAAAAAGATCATCGTAATCAGTGTAATCATATTTAATCTGTGTAATCAGTGTTATTCCCAGGACATTCACTTTTCCCAGTATAATGAATCTCCAATGACATTAAATCCTGCATTGACAGGTGGTTTTAATGGTCAAATCAGGGCGGGATTATACTACAGGGACCAATGGCGAAGCGTAACCACTCCTTTCAGGACAATTGCCTGTGCAGCAGATGTCAGCAATATTACAAACAATTGGAAAAGCGGTTATCTTGCTCCCGGTATTGTATTTTACAGCGATAAGGCAGGAGACGGGAAGATGGGTATCACACAGGTAAACTTATCCATTGCAAGCGGGATCCTTGTAAATGGAAACAATACCGTGGCTGCAGGTTTACAGGGGGGCTTTACCCAACATAGCGTAAACTTTAATGATCTCGAATGGGGTAATCAATACACCAACGGGGCGTACAATGCAAGCCAGCCAACAGGTGAAACCCCGGATGGAGAGAATTTCTCCTTTGCTGATTTTTCATCAGGAATAATGTGGAATTACAAGATCGGGGAAACCAATATAAGTTCTAATAATGCTTTTGCGGTTAAATTGGGGGTATCCGTTTTTCACATCAATCAACCCCTGTTGTCATATTACAACGGGACTAACGAGGGAAGCAAACTATACAGGAAATATACAATTCACGGCTCGGTAGAAAAAGGTTTGAAAAGCACAAACATCACACTGATCCCGGGATTTGCATACTATAACCAGGGGGCTGCTCGTGAGGTGATAGCAGGTTGTAAGGTTCGTTATATCATGAAGAAAGGATCACAATACACCGGCTATAAAAAGGGCTCTGCCTTTAATTTTGGCGGTTACTACCGTTTCAAAGATGCCTTTGTTGCTTTAGTGCAGATAGAGTTCGCTAATTATGCCGTTAGCTTCAGCTATGATATCAATGCATCCGGGCTTACTGCTGTGAGTTCAAGCAGGGGCGGGTTTGAAATCACACTACACTTTATCAATCCGAATCCTTTTCAGTATAAAAGGTATATACATACACCTATGATGTAATACTTTCGGTTTTAATTAACGCAAGTTGTCACTTATTACTTTTTGTATAGTAAGATATCTAATTACTAAAAAAAATTGTTTCTGGTAACTGGTTTCTGGTATATTTTGATAACATTTTTGAGGAGTAATTACTACCAGCAACCAGTAGCCAGCAACTAGTAACAATTATGGTTTACTAAACTTTAATAAAATTTTTTACCAAAATTGGCAATGATTTGACTTTTTAGTATCTAAAATGCCTGAATCCAACTTCATAGATTATGTCAAGATCAACTGCAGGTCAGGTAGGGGAGGGGCTGGTTCTGCTCATTTTCACAGGGACAGAACAACGCCTAAGGGTGGTCCTGACGGAGGGGATGGAGGGAATGGAGGCGATATTATTCTCAGGGGAAACAAGCAGTTGTGGACCTTATTGCATCTTAAATACCGCAGACATATCATTGCCAAGCCGGGTCAATCAGGTGGAAAGACGCTGAAGCACGGAGCTGACGGAGGGGATGTTATAATAGAAGTTCCTTTAGGAACATTAGCAAAGGATGCAGAAACAAAAGTGGTGGAATGTGAAATCACTCAGGATGGTGAGACCAAAATATTACTTGCCGGAGGTAAAGGAGGCTTGGGGAATGACCATTTTAAATCGGCAACCAACAGGGCACCGAGATATGCTCAACCCGGAGAAGAGGGGCAGGAGAAATGGAAGATCCTTGAGCTGAAATTATTAGCTGATGTGGGTTTGGTCGGATTCCCCAATGCAGGCAAATCCACCTTATTGTCTGTCATTTCCGCAGCAAAGCCCGAAATTGCCGATTACCCTTTTACAACATTAGAGCCCAACCTGGGAATAGTACCCTATCGTGATTATAAATCTTTTGTAATGGCTGATATTCCCGGGATCATTGAGGACGCTCATGAAGGAAAGGGTTTGGGAATACGGTTCCTGAGACATATAGAGAGAAATTCCGTATTGCTTTTTATGATCCCTACCGATAGTGATGACATCCATAAAGAATATAACATTTTAATAAACGAATTAAAACAATACAACCCGGAACTTTTGGATAAAGATCGGGTTTTGGCAATATCAAAGTCAGACCTTCTGGATGATGAATTGATCAATGAAATTAAAAAGGACCTGCCGGAGATTCCCTTTGTTTTTATCTCTTCAATCGCTCAAAAAGGGCTAACTGAGTTGAAGGATATGCTGTGGAATGAGTTGGGGGATTGAGGGATTGAATAAAGATGAAATAACAAAGTTAATAATAAGAAAGTGCTTATTCACAGATAAATAATGCAAAAATTAGAATTTTTAGACACCCAGCTTTTTCTTTTCCTGAACAGTTTTCACAATGATCTTTGGGATACGGTTATGTATTTTATGAGTGATAAATATTTCTGGGCGCCATTATATGCTTTGCTTTTGGTTTTAATAAGCATTAAGTTAGGATGGAAACGGTTGTTGCTTATTTTGCCTCTGATTGCCTTATTGATACTATTAAGCGACCAGGGTTCCGTATTGCTGAAAAATATTTTTCAAAGATACAGACCTTGCCATAATCTTATTATAGCTGATCTTGTTCACACCATTAATGGAAAATGCGGGGGGCAATTTGGTTTTGTATCTTCACATGCCGCAAATACCTTTGCACTGGCTGTATTTGTTGGTATGCTGTTGAGAAAGAGATTAAAATGGATGTTTGCCTTTATGCTATTATGGGCTTCCCTGGTCTCATATAGCAGGATATATACAGGCGTTCATTATCCTGCCGATGTGTTGGGAGGAGCGTTGGTGGGGGGAGTGTTGGGGTTTCTGCTAGTTAAAGGTTATTTTTATGGTGAAAAAAGATTGTGTAGTATGATAGTATGAAAGATGCTTGTATGACTGTTTGGTTGCATGATTGCATGATTGCATGGTTCGATTGTTCTATTGTTCGATTGTTCTATTGTTCTATTGTTTGGTGGTTTTATATTCTATATTGTTTGATGCTGGGTGTTGTTTCGGAATGATAATAAACTTTAAAAAATTACAGATATGAAAAAAAACATTTATTTCCAATTGAGCTTGATTTGCTTCAGTGGGATATTTGCCGGAATTGTTCTGGCTGGTAATCTCTCTTGTACCAATAATGTTAACAGTGAAGCGATAGGAACACTTCTACAGGATACAACCAACTTTACTGGAAAAAAGATCAAAAATATTATCCTGATGATAGGAGACGGGATGGGGATAAGTCAGGTCACAGCCGGGATGGTGGCGAGGAGAGATGCTTTGAACCTGGAACGGTGCAGGGTAATAGGTCTTAGCAAGACCAATTCTTCAGATGATCTTATTACTGATTCGGCAGCAGGGGCAACGGCATTTTCCATAGGTAAGAAAACCTATAACGGTGCAATAGGCGTTGACAGAGATACGGTGCCGGCACCAACGATCCTTGAAATAGCCGAAAAAAACGGACTGTCAACCGGGTTAGTAGCGACAGTGTCAATAACACATGCCACACCTGCCTCATTTATTGCCCACCAGCCAAGCCGGCTGATGGATGAGGAGATAGCTGCCGATTTTATAGACACTGATATTGATGTTTTTATAGGAGGGGGAAAGATATTTTTTGAAAACCGTTCAGATGGCAGGAACCTTTTAGAGGAACTAAAGAAAAACGGATACAATGTAGCTAATGGTATAGAGAACATTATGAGTTTTAAACAAGGGAAATTAGCAGGTTTTATTGCAGATAAGCATCCCGTAAGGATGTCTGAAGGCAGGAGTGATGTATTGGCAAAAGCTGCGGGTATTGCAATTGGGATTTTAGATCAAAACGATAAAGGATTTTTTCTGATGATTGAGGGCTCACAAATTGACTGGGGAGGACATGCCAATGATTCTGAATATATTATTGAGGAAATGCTGGATTTTGACCAGGCAATAGGCAAGGCGCTTGACTTCGCTGCTGAAGATGGCGAGACCTTAGTGATAATAACAGCCGACCATGAATGCGGGGGCTATGCAATTGCAGGTGGAAATATTGATGATGGAACAGTTCAGGGAAGCTTTACTACCAATTACCACACAGGGGTTATGGTTCCTGTATTTGCTTATGGACCCGGTGCTGAAGCATTTGCCGGTGTTTATCATAATAATACTATTTTTGATAAGATGATGAAAGCATTTAGATTTGAGATTGGTGATTAGAGATTGCAGATTGAAATGAGAAATAAAAATTTAAGATACTAAGGCAAAACGATTTTGGGCAAAACTATTAAAAAATGCTTCATTTATTTTTTATACAATTGTTTTGCCCTAAATAGTTTTGCTTATTAATAGTACTTGAATAGTTACAATTAATTTATCGTTAACAACTTGCTCCGTTCCTGAACGGAGTGTTATCAATAATGCACCTTTTAAGAAACTATATTTTATATTTCTTTTCTCTAATTATTATCGCCTGTACTACCCCAACACAAACTGATGAAATAAAAATCTTAAATAAGGCACATGAGAGTATAGTGGAGTTTGATGACCCTCAAAGATTTGCTGATGTTTATGACGATTTCTTTAAAAGTATTATTGATAGCAATGCTGAAAATTTCAATAAATATATTTCTCCGGAATATGGACTTTATATCATTGAGTCAGCCGGAGCCATGCCTCAGATGGTAAATGTTAAAGATATCTCTACTTTCCGGGGACTAAATGACAAGCGGTCTTTCTTTGGGTTTAACAAAACCGATTTTGATTGTGAACTGAAGGAAGAAGAATTACCTGTTGTGGATTGTGATTCACCTGACGGATTTTATACAAAGAGCGGGTGTTATACTCAGGCAGTAAACACATTTGCAGGAGAAAAAATATGGATGTATTGTAATTTACAAGCACAACAGGAGGAAACAGTTGCGATTGTGGCAGTAACTATTACTCAAACTGTCATAAATACATATAACTACAAGTACTATTTTTCACTGCTTGACGGGGAATGGTATATTACTTTTATTGATTTACGAACGCCTTGTTCTGCTTGAATTTTCAGCGTCATTTTTTTAAAAATAATATTGAAACATCAGATGTTATTTGGTTTAGTTATGGTTTAAAGGTATAGAGGTATAGAAGTATAGAGGTATAAGGGTATAAGGGTATAGGGGGCGGTCTGATTTATCAGAAAAAAAATTATAAATCTAAATTTATTATTAAGAACATAGAACAATACAACCGGCTAACCGATTAACTGAAAACTGATAGCCGAAATCCGATAAACCGGTTAACCAACCATACAACAATTTAACCATACACCCATGCTTCCATGCAACCAAACAACCATTTAACAATTTTTCAACAATCGACCACCTCCTATCATCCAATTCCCCACCACCTTTTTACAAACGAATAAAGATTAAAGTTTTTTTTATTCATGTTTGCAGCTATCTCCTTTTGCAGTTCAAGTTTATCAATATTCTTCATTTTATGACGCTGAATTAGTTGGTAAGCTTTTTCTGCCAATAAATATTGCTTTTTATCATTAACGGTTTTTTCCAGATGCTCCCCGATACTGGTGATAATTTCTTCAACGCCTTCACCTTTTGTTGCAATTGCTTTGATAACGGGTATAGTCCAGGAGGCAGGATCATGTAATCCGGATTTCCGGGTATGCAACAATTGGTTCAGGTTACTGGCAAAAGTGTCTGCACCTGCCCGGTCTGCTTTGTTAACAACAAAAATATCGGCAATTTCCATTATTCCTGCTTTGATGGTTTGTATATCATCCCCCGATTCGGGAACCATAACCAATATTGTTGTATCTGCCAATCCCGCAATTTCAACTTCGGATTGTCCTACTCCTACCGTTTCAACAAAAATATAATCAAATCCCCAGTATGGTTGTTCTTCCTTGCGTGGCATGCCAAACGCCTTCATCACATCAACAACTTCAATGGTTTTAGCGGATAATCCCCCAAGAGAACCCCTAGAGGCAAGCGAGCGGATAAACACATTTTCATTATTGAAATGCTCAGTCATCCTTAACCTGTCGCCCAAAAGTGAACCGTAATTAAAAGGAGATGAAGGGTCAATGGTGATAATGCCGACATTTTTATTTTTAGTTAGTAACTGTTTGATCAAAGCATTAATAAGTGTACTCTTTCCTCCACCTGGCGGTCCTGTTATTCCAACAACGGGGATTTTCCGTTGAAGATTCAAGCCGGTTAATATTTTTTCATAACCCTCTATATCATTCTCTACAATAGAAATACAACGTGAAAGGGCTTTTTTGTCGCCCTCATATAGATTTTTAAGAAGCTTTTTGATTGAATCCATTCTGAATTAATAACTAAAATATTAAAATTCCGAAATAAGAATATAGGGTTGTAAGTTTATTGAAAAATATTGCCACTAAAGCTCAAAAGCACAAAATCCCACTAAATTTTTTTGTGAAATTTAGTGTTTTGGTGTTTTTGTGGCAAAATATTGAAATTCTTATACTATAAATTAACCATGATGATTAAGTTTCTTATTTTTTCCGAAGTTCCCATAATTTTAAATATCTTAATAGTACAGAATAGGAAGAAATGGCTGAAGAAATAAAACCGGCAAATCCATCTAAAAATCCCAGCTTTACGAAGTAGTAGCTGAAAAATTTGAATAAAGGTTTAATTACTACATGATATGCGGTAATAGTCCCTGTTTTAGGAGCATGGTCTTTTGCAGACCACAGGGCATAACGCTGCACTTTTTCCAGATACTGACTCAAATCACTGCATGTATTATGGACCAATTTATTTTTTAAATAACCCACTTCTCCATTTGCGATTATTTCCGAATGAACCTGTTTTTCCTCATATCTGCATAAGTCGCGTTTAAACAAGCGAATTACCTTGTCGCGTTTTGTACCGCCATATTTTAATTTTTTACCGAGAAAATAATTTTCTCTACAGATCCAGAATGCAACTTTACCGGTATCTTGATTTAATATCGTTTGGATCTCTTTTTTTAATCCGGGAGTTACCCTTTCATCGGCATCTATGAGGAGTATCCATTCGTTATTTGCCTGTGGGATAGCCCAGTTTTTTTGGGCTGCGGAATTAATATACTCATGAACCAAAATAAAACCAGTGAATTTTTTAGCAATTTCTATTGTTCTGTCAGTACTGTATGAATCTACAATCATGATCTCATCAGCCCATTCCACTGATTTGAGCACCTCCTCTATATTCTGTTCTTCGTTCTTGCAGGGTATGATGGCAGTGAGTTTTTTCATCTATAATTTATTGTATCGGGATCATCCGTAAGGGTGAAAAGTTTTGCCACGAATTACACTAATTTTTACTAATTTTTTGGTTTAATTCGTGAAATTAGTGGCAATATTATTTTTTAATTTGCTATGCTATGTGCTTTTTTTATATCTCTAACAATACAAATTTAATATAATTGCTTATAATTAGTTTATTTTGCATAGATATTATTCAAATTTAACTTTTAAATGATAAACGGAATAGTTACAAAAATTATTCAAATGACAGGAGAGAAAAAGATCGGCTTTTTATGCAGTTCATCAAGTTTGGGCGGACTGGAGATCAATGTTGTCAGGTTGGCGTTTTGGATGAAACAAAGAGGGTGGGAGGTAGTGTTATATGTCCTGAAAAATTCTCCAATTGAAGCTATGGCAAAAGACAGATCCATTAGGATAAGGAACATAGTTAAACATTGGAAATATTTTGACATCATAAGAGCATTGAAATTATTACAAAAACTCAGGGCAGATAACGTGAATTTATTATTAGTCAGGGATAACAGGGACATAAGTCTTGCGGCTATCGCTAAAACATTTTCCTTTAATAAGCTGAGAATTATTTATCAGCAGGCAATGCAAATAGGAATAAATAAAAAAGACATCTTTCATACAATAAGATATTCAAAAATTGATGCATGGCTTACCCCGCTTAAATGGTTAGCCGGTCAGGTTAAAGCACGCACAAATTTCCCTGCTAATAAGATACATATAGTTCCCCTTGGAATAGAACTTGAAAAATTCATTAATAATAAATACACAAAGGAAAAAGCGAGGGAGTTTTTTTCACTTTCATCTGAATCAAGGATCATTGGCATTATTGGAAGATTAGCATACGGTAAAGGACAGCATTTATTAATTGAAGCAATACATCATTTAAACACGCAAAATTATAATGTTGAATTGCTTATCGTTGGCGAACCGACAAAAAATGAGGGAACACAATATCTTGATCATTTGAACCAACTCGTTACCAAATACAACTTAAATGACAAAGTACACTTCAGGCCGTTTACAGATAAAGTTGAAATATTTTACAGGGCAATTGATATTTTTACATTAGCGTCTAAAAGTGAAACATTTGGTACTGTAACTATTGAGGCAATGGCATCGGGTTTGCCTATCATAGGAACCAACACCGGAGGCACACCTGAAATATTAAAATATGGCGGGTTGGGCTTGTTGTTTACCCCAGGTAATATGAAGGAACTTGTAAATAATATTACCGCGCTTTTAGATGATCCGTCTAAAATGAAAGCATTGGGAGAAAGTGCCAGGAAAGAGGCAATTGAAAAATATTCACATATTGCCGAATGCAGGCAAATTGAAGAGATCATTAATGCAGACTTGATATAAGGTAATATATAGTTGAGTCCGCTAATGGGCGGAAGAGCTGTTGAAAAATGCACGAAGTAACGATTTAATCTTAATTTGAATGATGACTAAATATTTATATTTTTTTTTACTTTTTTTATATGAGCAAGTTCAGTTTCTCAGTTTTCGGTTTTCGGTTATCTGTTTTTCAGTTAATCGGTTTAATCATAACATTTTTGTCTGCTATTAAATAATCTGGTGGTGTATTAAATGTAATGATGGAATGAAGAAAAAGTAACGAGATGAGAGCAGCAAAAGACGAGTTAGATATAATATATTTTTTTTATTCTCTACTTGCTACTCGCCACTCATTGTGTTCTTTAAATTCACTATATTTTGTCATCCTTAAATTTGCAACACTACCAATAAATTTTTAGTAACTTGGATAAGATTTTCTGTAAAAAACCGGCAAACTGATAAACCGACAACTGACAACTGATAACTGATAAACCGATTAAAATTAGAAATTTAATTATCGTTCAAATGTTATTAATAATGACTTTTTTAATGGGCTAGTATGAAATTAAAAAACATCATAATAAGCCGCACCGACAGCATAGGGGATGTCATCTTGACCCTGCCATTGGCGGGGGTATTGAAAAAGCTCTATCCCAAATGCAATATTACATTTTTAGGAAACGGATACACACAGCCGGTAATTGATGCCTGTGAACATATTGATCATTTCCTCGACTGGAATTTGATAAAGGGACAGGACGAGAAACAGAAGATCAATTCCTTTAAAGCTGTTGAAGCGGATGTCATCATTCATGTTTTTCCGGATAAAGCCATCTCGTCTCTGGGCAAAAAAGCGAAGATTCCGATCAGGATAGGGACGAATCACAGATTCCACCATTTGTTCAGTTGCAATAAGTTGATCGGTCTTGGAAGGAAGAACTCTCCGTTGCACGAGGTGCAATTAAACTTAAAATTGCTTAAACCTTTCGGTGTTAATAAACTTTACACTCTGGAAGAGATTCCCGAATATTACGGTTTGACCAGCATAAAACCCTTGAAGGAAGATTTTCGTGAGTTGATCTCTACAGATCGCTTCAATCTCATCTTACACCCAAAGACAAAAGGAAGTGCACGGGAATGGGGTGTGGAGAACTTCGTGGAGTTAATAAAAATACTGCCACGGGACAAGTTTAAGATATTTATTACAGGTACTAATGAAGAAGGAAAGCAAATCAAAGAAAGTTTGATAGATAAATATCCATATATAGTTGACCTATCCGGAAAACTTTCTCTTAATGAGCTTATCAGCTTTATTTCTTTTGCAGATGGCTTGGTGGCTTCCAGCACGGGTCCTTTGCATATAGCTGCCGCCATGGGTAAACATGCTCTTGGCATATACCCCCCAATCCGGCCTATGCATCCCGGCAGGTGGGCACCGCTTGGGAGAAATGCTTCTTATTTTGTATTGGACAAGAAGTGTGATCTGTGCAGGAAGAACATGGATTGTGAGTGTATAAGAGATATTGAGCCGGAGGAGGTGAAAGGGCGTTTAATTCAGTTGGCAGTAGGCAATAGACAATGATAATATAAAAGCGATCCTATCGCTTGGTAAATTTTATACTTTTTTTCAACTTCCCTTCAAAAAAAGCATGCAACGGAAATATCAGCGCAGCAACAACAGCATTAAAAGCAAGTTTTATAGCGGGTGCACCTGTTGAGAATCGTTCAATATACTGGTCTAATAGTACCAATGTAAACTCGAAGAAAAGGAGAAAGGCGAAGAATATAATGCCTTCTGCTAAGCGAACCGGGATTGTAACCCGTCCTAGCATAAACACCCCTGCAAACAGCAACACTATAAATATCAATATCCCCGAATACTGCAAATTATCCCTTCTTGCCTTTGCTTCCGCTTCAACCTTTGCCTTAACTTCCTCCCAGGCTTTGCGTTTCATTTCCTTCATCTCAAACTCATGTTTCGCTTCTAACCTGCCTATTTCCTTTGATTTCTCTTCATTAAACAGGGTGTCTTTTATTTGTGTATAAAGTTGTTGGTATTTGTAAGCAAGCTTATAGTTACCTTGTTGGGCATAGCAATTTGTAAATGCCATATAGTTGTCCTTCATTTTACCTTTATTTCCTGCCGCTTTATTAATGCTTAAACCTTTGGTTATGAAATTAACTGCCTCATCATATTTGCCTTGCTCATAATATATGATCCCGATATTGTTGTATGAAGAGGCATTTCCCTGATTATCCCCGGTCTCTTCTTTGATCTTTAAACTTTCAAAATGGTTTTTTAGTGCAGCGGAGTAATCCCGGTTTGCCTGGGCTGTATCCCCCTGCTCTTTGGACAGGTTGCCCTGGTATCTATAAACATTCCCGAGATTATTGTAGGAAGCGGCAATACCCACTTTGTTTCCAAGTTCTTTAAGGATATTTAAACTTTTAAGATAATTCTCTATTGCCGCTGGGTAGTTGTATTGGTTTTTATAAATAAGTCCGATATTGTTGTATGAATAGGCAATACCCTGTTTATCCCCGATCTCTTTTTTGATCTTTAAACTTTCAAAATGGTTTTTTAATGCATTTGAGTGATCCCCCTGCTCTTTATAAATCATAGCGATATTATTGTAAGATAAAGCAATACCATTTTTATATCCTAGTTCTTTATATATTTTTAAACATTCAAAATAGTTTTTTAGTGCAGCGGTGTAGTCACCCTGAAACTCATAGACAATCCCGATATTGCTGTATGCATTGGCTATGCCTTTTTTATCCCCAATTTCGGAATGGAACTTTAAGCTGATAAGATAATTTTCTATTGCTGCGGGATAATCCCCCCGGTATTCATAAATAATACCGATATTGTTGTAAGAGTCGGCAACGCCCTGTTTATCCCCCATCTCTTTCCTGATCTTTAAACAGTCTAAATAATTTTTCAGCGCATTGGAGTAATCACCCTGAGACTCATAGATATTACCTATAGTGTAATATGAGTTGCCGATTCCTTTTTTATAATCTAATTTATGAGCTAATGTAAATCCTTGATTGGCGTATTTAAAGGCATTTTCGAATTCACCCTTACTTGTTAGTTCCCATGCGAGTAAATTAAGTATTATTACTTTATTAGTATCCTTTTTAGCAGTTTTTAAAAGGGTGAAAAGTGAATCAATTTTAGATGATTGATCATTGGCAAATGTCAGGAATGACAACAACAGCGGTACAAAAAAAATGAAGCAACTTTTCATATATAGTTTGTTTAGCTTATACGGAACGGGCTTATTGTTTTTTTATGTAAGACCCGGGTTTTACGCTCCAGTGGCGAAAGTAAGAATAAAGTGCGGTTTTGTGAACTGGAGGGATTGGTTATTTCTTTCTTTCTTTCTTTCTTTCTTTCAAAAATCGTATCTTTGGTGAGCTATTTAATTATCCTATGATCTTCACAAACCTATATAGAATAAAGTTCCTGTTTTTTTTTATTTTCCTTGCAGTACTAACCTGTTTTTGTTCCGCTCAACCCGTTAAATTCCCACAATCACTTTTCAATAATGAAATTCAGGATGATTACATAAATGGACAACTATTTGTAAAGATCAAAAACACCTGTTCTCTTGATATTAGTTATGATTCATTAAGATTTACTAAATTTCAAAGATTTAGTAAATCTGATTTTGAGGATGCAAAAAGGTTAAGCATCCTCATTCAAAAATACGACATCAAAAAAATCCACAAACCCTTTATCCTCGACAATCCCAAACTGCAAAAAACCTATCTTATTGAATTTGGCAAAACTACCATGGCAAATAACCTCATTGAAGAATTTAAACAATTGGACTTTATAGATTATTCCGAAAAAGTGCCAAACTATCAATTATTTTATACCCCCAACGATCTTCACACCAATCAATGGTACTTGCCGCAAATACAAGCGGAATCAGCGTGGGATATTTCAACAGGTTCCGATTCGGTTATAGTTGCAATTGTTGATAATGCCGTTAGCACCATACACGAAGACCTCATTGACAACCTTTGGGTTAATCCGGGCGAAATAGACGGGAACAGTATTGACGATGACGGAAACGGTTATACTGATGACATCAATGGTTATGATGTAGCTGATTATGATAATGATCCCAATCCTCCAACGCCAACTGACGGGACATTTGCACATGGCACTCATTGTGCCGGGATTACTTCGGCTGCAACCGATAACTCAACAGGTATTGCTTCAATAGGTTTTAAGGCAAAAATAATGGCTGTTAAAAGTTCTACAGATGCAAGTGGAGGGTTATCATTAGCTGCTGCATATCTCGGTGTTCAATATGCTATTACCGCTGGTGCAGATATAATTAGTATGTCATGGGGAGGGGGTGCATATTCCCAGACCTATCAAAACCTGTTCACCCAGGCGCATAATAATGGCATTGTGCTAATTGCCGCTGCCGGTAACAGCAACACAACGATCCCACACTATCCCTCAGCCTATAATAATGTAATTAGTGTAGGTTCAACAAATAGCAGTGATTCAAAATCCTGGTTCTCTAATTACGGAACTACTATTGATGTGATGGCTCCGGGAAGCAATATCTGGAGCTGCCTTGCTGGCTCAACCAGCTCTTATGGGTATAAAAGCGGCACATCAATGGCTTGTCCGCTGGTCTCAGGATTAGCAGCATTAATGCTGGCAAAGAATCCATATTTAACACCCGATGACCTGGAAGCATGTCTGAAAGGCAGTTGTGATAATATTGATGCACAAAATCCCTCTTATATTGGTCTAATCGGTGCAGGCAGGATAAACGCATACCAGGCATTACTGTGCCTGAAACCCATAACCGCGCAGTTCACTTCTGATATTACACAGGTTTGTCCCGGAGGTACAGTTAACTTTACTGATCTGAGTAATAATGACCCTATCTCATGGGATTGGAACTTCCCCGGTGGCACACCTTCAAGCTCAACACTACAAAATCCTGTTATAACTTATAACACTGCTGGAACTTATGATGTTACTCTTATAGTTACTAACTCGCTTGGCTCGGATACGATTACCCAAACAGTCTATATTACAGTTTCTCCGCCATCGGCTTTTCTCAGCGGGGCAGCTACTATCCCGTTTGGATTCTCTGCCAATTTAAAAGTGGATTTAACGGGAAATCCTCCCTGGAGCATAACTTATTCCGATGGAACAACCACTTACGCAATAAACAACATAACAAACAGCCCTTACTACATTACCGTATCGCCTGCAGATACAATTACTTACACTTTAGTGTCCGTAAATGATAATGGATGTGCCGGTAATGTTTCGGGTAGTGCTACTATTAATGTAACTGACAATTCCGGCTGCTCACTTACTTCAACTTTTCAAAAAACATTTGGAGGAACTGCCGATGACGAGGGTATTTCTATCGCTTTGACAAATGACGGAGGATCCATTATTATCGGGACTACTCAAAGTTTT
Organism: Bacteroidota bacterium; assembly: GCA_043811005.1. Taxonomy (GTDB): domain Bacteria; phylum Bacteroidota; class Bacteroidia; order NORP154; family NORP154; genus JBDRNO01. The sequence goes on from JBDRNO010000093.1 coordinate 41,704, forward strand.
GGTGCTGGGAACATAGATGTTTATGTGATCAAACTGAATGCTTGTGGTTATACCCAGTGGACGAAAACATATGGCGGTGCTAGTTCAGATAGAGGAGCCGGTATTTTGCAAACAATTGACGGTGGATATATAATGACTGCATATACCCAAAGTTTTGGTGCAGGAAATTTGGATTACCTTCTAATCAAAACGGATTCTCTAGGAGTTACGCAATGGTCATATTCATATGGATTATCGGGTGCGGATTATCCTCGGGTAATACAGCAAACCAATGATGGTGGATATATCGTAGGTGGAGTTACCTCCAGTATGGGAGCTGGAAGCAGTGATTTCTCTATGTTTAAAGTTGATGCAACCGGGAATTTGTTATGGACTAAAAGTTATGGGAATTCAGCTAATGATTTTTTACATCTAATAGAAGTCACCTCTGATGGAGGATTCATTCTTTCTGGCTATAGAAGAGATTATACTGTAGCAAGCCGTGAAGCATATCTAATTAAAACTGATAGTATTGGCAATGTTCAATGGTCTAAGACTTATTCTGGGCCTCAATGGGAACAAGCAGACAATGTCATCCAAACGGATAACGGGTATTTAATAACATCCTACACCAATTCTTATGGAGCAGGAGGCATGGATATAATGCTGGTGAATGTAGATAATAATGGAAATATTATTTGGTCAAAAACTTACGGTGGTACTTTTGAAGATAAAGGGCTTGATGCCGTGCAAATTCCCGGTGAAGGATACTATATTATAGGCAATACTCAAAGCTATGGAAATGGAGGTACGGATTTATATCTCATGAAAATAGATACTATAGGAAACTTAATCACAGCGATAGCAATAGGCGACTCCGGAGATGATGATGCCTGGACTGCTTCTAACAATGTAAGATTAACTGCGAATGGAAATCTCATAATCTCTGGATGGACCGATAGTTATGGGGCAGGAAATAACGATGTGTATGTAATCAAATCCGATCCGGTAGGTGAAATCCTATGTACAGACATATCCCAGACACCAACGATAAACAATATTACGCTTACTGTTGTTAATAACACTCCCGTAGTCAGCACTAATTCTTTTAGCCAAAATACAGCGGCTATACAGGTTACTAATCCACCTACTTTGGATAGTATTATCTGTACGGATGTTGCACCTCAACCTCCGGTAGCATGTATTGGAGTTATGAGCCATCAAAAAACAAGCGATACTGAAGGTAATTTCTCCGGTATTTTAGACAATAATGACCACTTCGGTCAGGGGATCGCAAACATTGGAGACTTGAACAATGACGGTATAATGGATCTGGCTGATAGGCGCTCCGGGAGATGATGACGGAGGCACAGATGTAGGAGCTATTTGGATAATGTTTATGAATACCAACGGAACTGTTGCATCATATCAGAAGATCAGTGA